>MFUU01000024.1 GCA_001785805.1 Candidatus Nomurabacteria bacterium RIFCSPLOWO2_01_FULL_39_17 | reverse complement strand
CGTTACAAGGTTAATATAAATGATATTGCTTTTTGTAATGGCATTGCGCCAGACACCAAACTTGCGATAAACGATGAACTTATGATTCCTGGCGGCGAGATGTTTGATGAAGGAGGCGACAAGCCCGCGCCAAATTTGAGTTCATCTATCGCTAAAGATATAAATTATTATATTACTCATCCGATTCGGGAACTTATTAATTATTTTATATATCCTTTGCCCCCCGGTGTGGGACGCAAGACACAAGGTCTTCATGGTCCGGGGAAGCGAGGCATAGACTACGGTGCACCAAAGGGTACGCCAATTTACGCATCCGCTAAAGGAGTGGTAAGTGTCACATGCGGAGGCTGGTGTGGAGCCTATGGCAAGATGGTTATTGTAAATCATCCGGATAAAGATACGAAAACTCTCTATGCTCATATGTCTAAGATTACCGTGCGTACTGGCGACGAAGTTGCTCAAGGCCAAATCATAGGCAATGTCGGCTCCAGCGGACGCTCTACTGGTCCGCATCTCCATTTTGAAGTTTTCTATTTTAAACATCCGGGTGTTGATGGGTCCTGGGCAAACTAGTTTTTTTGTGTAAAATTCTTTCTCGGCATAAGTTTTTGAGGGGTTTTGAGGCTGACGAGCCGAAAACTTCAGGATTTTTTAAGCTTAAAAAATCCGTACCGGTAAAACTTATGCCGAGAATGCTATTCCAGATAAGCCAGTGCCACCATGGCGAGCACTCCCGTTATCACCGCCAGTATTTGCAGTATTGAGTGTTTTGTTTCTTTTGTTTTTTGCAGTTCGGGTATCAAGTCTGCAACTGCCACATATATGAAGCCCCCCGCGGCAACCGGCAAAATCCATGTAGTGAAAACTCTGCCTATTTCACCCAAAAGAAAGGCTACAAGCAAGCCCAGAACAGCGCATAATGCAGACATAAAATTAAGCCAAAGGGCCCGTGATTTAGTGTAGCCAGAATGTAACAATACGGCAAAATCCCCTATTTCTTGAGGTATTTCATGAAGAATCACCGCGAGAGTGGTTGCGACGCCCACCGGCACACTTACGATAAAACTTACTCCTATGATAATGCCATCTATGAAATTATGCACTCCGTCTGAAAAAAGAATCAGTTTTCCCATAGGGTGGATGTGTATGCTGTCTGTATCTTCCCCGTGGTGGTGCCAGTGAAGAAATTTTTCTAAAATAAAGAAAATTAAAATTCCAGCGATGACTAAAGTGCTCGTTAGGGTTGCGTTTGAGGAATTTTCTAATGCTTCGGGTATCAAATGTATAAAAGCATCTCCCAATAGGGCTCCGACTGCGAGCGAGATAAAAAGAAAAATGTATTTTTTAAGAATATCCTCTCTTAAAGATAATGTAAAAACTCCGACTAGTGAGACTAGACTTACGATGACTACGCTAATGAAAGAATAAATATATATTGTTGTCATATTTCTTTTCTATTCCCTGTGCGGGATAGGAGAATCGAACTCCTAACCACAGTTTGGAAAACTGTTATTTTACCATTAAACTAATCCCGCCTATAGGTTGCATTATACATACATTTTTCTATTTTAAAAATTAGCGATCAAGAAACCGACTAAGACTAAAAGAAAACCAAGCAAAACAGTTCCTTCTGGTGTAGTTTGAAAGACAAATTTGGCTAGAATTATTTCAGCAACTACCAAAGCCGTCCAACTAGTTAAAGTCACCAACCAAATATTATTAAATATTTTTATACCATATATATAACCAACCAAAACTATAAATACTCCTGCTACTGAAACCCAAATGTACCAATTATTTAATTTTTAAATTTGTCCGACACTTTCTCCATTCACGCTAGCCTTGGACCCAAAAATTTGAGGCATAATCATTAATGACTCGCCTAGCGCTATCACAAACAAGATTAATATTTTTTGCCAAAGCATATTATTGGTCGGGCCGCTGGGAATTGAACCCAGTCTAAATGCTCCCAAAGCACTTGTACTACCGGTATACTACGGCCCGAAAAAACTTTTCTGATTCTATCACAGAATGATGTCTTTTACGACTTTCACCTTTGCTTTCTTGTTTTTTAGGTCCAAAAATACTACCAACAAATCTACTTGCCACTCTTTTTCATCTAGTTTTTTAGACAAAATATAAGTTTGAATAACCCTAGACAATCTCTTCAATTTCCATGGGTGCATATTGTCTTCTGGCCTATACTGGTCAGAAGTTCCTACCCGCGTAGGCAGACTATGCGCAACAACCTTATCCAATGTTTCACATGCAACAGATTTTACCTCTATAAAATATATTTTATTGGCTTTTTCAGCCACAATATCTATCTCACCCCATTTCTTGGTATAGTTTTGATCCAATATAGAAAAACCATGTTTCATAAGAAACTTTACAGCCACACCTTCTCCGATTTTTCCAGTTTTTTGAGTCTCCGATGTAAATACTTTAGGCATTTTATGCTATTTTGTTATGTTTCATAAGGAACAGGTTTCACCCCGTTAGAAGCTTGTATGCACGTAAAATCAAGATGTTTCTCATGAAACTTATGTTTTTTGCTTCTAACGGGGTTTCACGTGAAACTAAGTAAGTAATTTTCATGTCTTTTATCAAGTTAGCTTTATTTTTCAACATATTTTAGGTATAAATAGTTCTAAAAGACAAATTTTTCTTATGTCCTTTATACACATACCAACAGATTTATCCACAGTTTTTAATAAAACCGTTGTATAACAATTGTTTTATATAAAATTTATAAAGGACAACGATTCCAGTATTCTTGGTGTGCACCCGGAGGGATTCGAACCCCCAACGACAGTTCCGAAGACTGTTGTGATATCCATTTCACTACGGGTGCAGTATGAATAATTATACATTATTTAAAGAAATAATCAAAATATCGTTATTTTATAAGCTAGAAAACAAAATTGCAATATGTTAAATATAATATATAATTAAAGGGTTAAAATAGATTTATTAAGTAATAACACGCGGTCATGGTTTAGTGGTAGAACACGTCCTTGCCAAGGATGAGACGAGAGTTCGATTCTCTCTGGCCGCACAGAATTTGGTGACACAAAATACTAAAAATTTAATACAAAAAGTACCAAAAGAGGTTTCACATGTAACTGAAACATTAGAAAAAGCCGGTTTTGAGGCATATTTGGTGGGCGGGTGTGTTCGCGGTCTCTTGATGGATAAAGAACCTAAAGATTGGGATGTAACAACAAATGCAAAACCGGAACAGATTATTGGTTTTTTCCCAGAAACGGTGTATGAAAATAAGTTCGGCACAGTTGTTGTCATTCAGGAGGATGTTATTCATGAAACATCTCGTCAGATTGAAGTTACTCCATACAGAGTTGAAACAAAATATAGCGATTTTAGACATCCAGACGAGGTTAGATTCAGTGAAAAGCTCGACGATGATTTAAAAAGACGGGATTTTACAGTAAATGCCATGGCCCTACGGACATCTTCAGCCGAAGGCGGATCCGCCTCTGGCGGAAAAGGACAGCTAGTGGACTTATTTAATGGTGTAAAGGACATTCAGAGCAAAACATTAAGGACGGTTGGAAGGGCAGATAACCGTTTCACCGAAGATGCGTTACGAATGATTCGAGCGGTACGTTTCGCTTGCCAACTTAATTTTTCTGTGTCGCAAGACTGTGTGGAAAGTATTATCAGAAATTCAATTTTAATAAAAAAAGTTTCTGCCGAAAGAATCCGCGATGAATTTGTAAAAATAATTATGTCAGAAAATTCTGCCAGCGGAATTGTGATGTTGCATAAATTTAATTTATTAAAAAACATAATTCCGGAGCTAGAAGAGGGGATAAATTGCGAGCAGTTGGGGCAACATATTTATGATGTCTGGGAGCATTTATTACATGCTCTTCAACATGCCACAGATAAGAATTTGTCTTTAGAAATAAGGCTTTCCGCGCTTTTCCATGACATAGGTAAACCAAAAACAAGAAGAATAGCTTCGCAGGCACAGCAAAATTTCGTCGCTTTACCCGCAAGCGGGCTCCGACACGAACAAAATTTTTCTATACCTGCTACGCAGAAGCACTTGGGTTTGACTCAAAAAGCGAAACCAGCAAGCAATTTAGCATGGTCTGGGGATTTTTTCCGAGGACCTGATAAATTGCTTGCTGGTGGAGCCACTAAGAAGAAATATACTTTTTACGGGCATGAAGTTGTGGGCGCGCGGATGGCGAAAAAAATAATGGAAAGATTGAAATTCCCCAACAAAAAAGTTGAAATTGTAGAAAAACTTGTCCGCAATCATATGTTTTTTTCCGATACGGAATTAATTACGCTTTCCGCGGTACGCAGAATCATTACCAAAGTCGGAAAAGAAAATATTTGGACCTTAATGAATGTCCGCGAGTGCGACCGCGTGGGAATGAAGAAAAAAGAAACTCCGTATAGACTAAGAAAATATTTCGCCATGATTGAAGAAGCCCTGCGCGATCCGATTTCTGTCGGACAGTTGAAAATTGATGGGGAATTTATGATAAAAGAATTAAATATTACTCCCGGACCGAGGATGGGATGGATTTTACACGCGCTTTTAGAAGAAATTCTTGATGCTCCGGAGAAAAATACGGTAGAACATCTCTCGGAGCTGGTAAAATCTCTAAATATGCTCGGCGATGCGGAATTAAAGACCCTCGGCGAGCGCGGGAAAGAAAAAAAAGAAGAACTGGAAGAGGAAGAAATTACAAAACTGCACGAAAAGCATGGCGTCCGTAAATAAAAAACTAGAATATAAACTTTTCTCCGGTACGGATTTTTTGAAACCTAAAAAATCCTGAAATTTTCAGCTCGTCAGTCTCAAAACTCCTTCGCAAAGTTATATTTTAGAGTTTTTATGAGACTTCTTGTCCCGATTTTTAATAAAATCGAGGACCCTCGACTTTACGTCGGGGCTGATTACGATACCTCTTGCTGATAACAATTCTCGCAATACACAATCTCAGGTCTGTCGGGGGAATATGAAGTTTCGAATTTATTTTCACACTTTTTCTCACCATGAACATGATTTTTTAACTCGCACATGCACGCGCGATGCCAAAGTTTGCGCGGATTTCTTTTTAACATTTTTTCTTTGTGTCTACATTCAAAATCTTTATGTGGCAGGGGTAAATTCATCCTTTTATAAAAATCAAATTCCGATTTCGTAATGCGAAAGTTCCTTTTACAATTTTTGCAGACTAAAATTTCCTTCAAAATATCTTCCGTAACTCCTTCTATCGTCTCCGGCATTTCCGATTCCTTAATTGTTTCTTGGCCATAAGTGCCTGTTGTTTCGTTCTGCCAATTGAAACCCATTTCTTTCGCTTCTTTTTCAGTCAGCGGATAATATTCTTGCGCCAGAGTTTCATTGTAGCCGAAAGGAGATAAAATCGGGGAAATAAAATCTCCATAAGTACCCTCCTTTTTCATATTCTCGAGAATCTGCGCTTTTAGTTTTTCGTATTCTTCTTTTTCATATTGTTTGTTTAGAATGCAGTATTTTTTCTTTCGGAGTCCGACACAACCGAAACAATCGTTACAATTAGTTAAATTATCGGAATATTCCACATTATTTGCGTATAAAATATAGACTGAGTATTTCACATTATAAGCCGTAAGCATTCCCATAGAGTCTAAGCACAATTCCGGCTTATAATATGTATTATTCATATCTAAACAGTCTATTGTGCCCTCCGCATCGGCAATGTATTTGCAATTCTTCGCGTCCTCTGCGTCAAATCCGCTCACTAC
>MFUU01000023.1:18001-18538 GCA_001785805.1 Candidatus Nomurabacteria bacterium RIFCSPLOWO2_01_FULL_39_17 | reverse complement strand
AATCGGAACATGCGAAATTTTCGGAAATACTAAAACAAAACTTCGCGACCCTGCATGGTTTGTCGCCCTGGGTCTCCTGACTTCGCAAGAAAACGATAATAACGATAGGCCGGGATCTTTCGGCAATTTTTTCAAAGATCTAAAAAAATCAATAAAATCAAGCTTGAAACAGTTAATGCCATAAATAGGCACTAGTAAGTTAGGCTTTGGGCTTTGGCTAAATCCTAATGCCTAGAGCTTAGGACCTATTTCATGGTTTGCTTTTTTCTGCTTTGGTGCTAATATACTTTCATATAAATTAATCATCCTTTATTGATAAAATTATGCCAAAAGTAAATCCAGCAATAGAGAGTTTCGCGCGCATTATGGTGGTAGGCATCGGCGGCTCTGGTAAGAATACCGTCAACCACATGATAAACCAAAAGGTGAAGGGCGTGACTTTTATTGCCATGAATACCGACACTCAGGACTTGCATCATTCTCTCGCCGAAAAAAAGATCCACATTGGAAAAAATCTCACCAAAGGTCTGGGTTCCG
>MFUU01000023.1:0-17964 GCA_001785805.1 Candidatus Nomurabacteria bacterium RIFCSPLOWO2_01_FULL_39_17 | reverse complement strand
GAATGAATCCGGAGATAGGAAGAAAAGCGGCTGAAGAAACAAAATCTGAAATTCAGGATGTGGTCAAGGGCGCGGATATGATTTTTATTGCTTGCGGAATGGGCGGAGGCACGGGCACGGGAGCGGCGCCGATAGTCGCGAGAGCTGCCAGAGAACAAGGCATCTTGACTGTCGCCGTAACTACCAGGCCTTTCTTTTTCGAAGGCAATCAGCGGATGAAAATAGCGGATAAGGGCATAGAAGATCTGGCCAAGGAAGTGGATGCCATAATCACTATTCCAAACGATAAATTATTACAGTTGGCCGATAAAAACACCAGTTTTAGAGAGGCTTTCGCAACCTGTGACGATGTATTGCGTCAAGCGGTAGAAGGGATTTCAGACCTTATTACCACTCCGGGCGTTATAAACGTCGATTTTGCGGACATTAAAGCTATTATGGCAGATGCTGGGAGCGCTTTAATGGGTATCGGCTCCGCTTCCGGTGAAAAACGCGCCGAAAAAGCGGCTATCCAGGCCATTAATTCTCCCCTGCTTGAAGTCTCCATCAATGGCGCCAAGGGAGTGCTCTTTGCCATTTCTGGCGGAGACGACTTAACCATTCATGAAATTCAGGAAGCGGCAAAAATCATTACCGAGTCAATCGACAAAGAAGCGAAGGTGATTTTCGGTACGATTCGCGATGAAAAAATAAAGAAAGGCGAAATAAAAGTTACCGTGATTGCCACCAGTTTTTCCACTGATATGCCCCGCAAGAGCCTTTTTTCCGGAACGGGAGCGGCTGGCCAAGTATTGCTCAAAGAAGAAAATGTGGCTATGGCAAAAAAAGAAATACACAACAGCATGCACAATAACGCCACAGGTAGCAGCGAAATGCTTAAAAAAAGAGGCGAGGAGGAGGTTATTGAAGACGATACCGATGACTGGAGCGGAGTTCCAGCATTCTTGCGAAGACACAAGAAATAGGCTTTAGATTTTTAGGCCTTAGGTGCTAGCTAAAAATTAGGAATCCGAAGATTTTTTTGATAAAATGGCTAAAGCCTAGGGCCTAGTTACCTAGAGCCTAAATTTTTATGACTTACGATTTAGTAATTATCGGAGGCGGTCCGGCTGGCGCGGCGGGAGCCGTGTATGCTGCCCGCAAAAGGCTGAAAACCGTTTTTATAACATCCGAATGGGGCGGGCAGTCGAATGTGTCTGAAAAGATTTATAATTGGATTGGTACTGTGTCTCTTTCAGGCAATGAGCTTGCGGAAAACTTTAAAAAGCATGTTTGGGCTAATGCCAAAAATACGGAAAATCCCGATTCTACCCTAGAAGTAAAAGAAGACGGTAAAGTTAACGCTATAACAAAAGACGCTGGTGGCTTTTCTGTGCAGACAGAAGAAGGTGAAGAATTTTTAACCAAAACAATTTTGATAGCCAGCGGAAGCGGACGCAGAAAACTCGTTGCAAAAAATGCGGATAAGCTTGAACACAAAGGGCTTACTTATTGCGCTACCTGCGATGGTCCTCTTTTTGACGGCCAGGACGTTGCTGTCATCGGCGGGGGTAATGCCGGTTTTGAAACCGCTGCCCAGCTCCTCGCTTATTGCAAATCGGTAACACTCCTACACCGAAGTGATTCATTTAAGGCAGATGAAATTACTATTGAAAGAATTCTCTCAAACCCCAAAATGCAAGTATTTAAGAATGTAGATATTTTGGAAATCAAGGGCGAAAAATTCGTAGAAGGCTTGATTTATAAGGATAAAAAGACGGGAGAAGAAAAAGTGCTCGGGGTTACCGGCATTTTCGTAGAAGTTGGTCAAATTCCAAATACTGATTTTGTTAAAGACCTAGTACCACTTGATGAAATAAAACGCATAAAAATAGACCCATGGACAAATAAAACCGAAACTCCTGGCATCTGGGCGGCTGGCGATTGTACTAATATTTTGTATCACCAGAACAACATTGCCGCCGGCGACGCCGTCCGCGCCATTGAAAATATTTATTTAGCTATTCATACCCGAACACTTAATTAATAGAAAGAATCTCTAGCAGTCTTAAATAATTAAGTGTACGGGCATATGAAATAAATTTATTTATCGTGTTTTTCGATTGTCGCCTTAAGCATGGCTCGAGCGTCAGGGTTGCTTATTTGGGGCAAGAGTGCTTTTCCTTCTCTAATATAAAAAGCTCTTATGTTATGTTTATTGTCTCCAACTTGAACTTCACATGGTTCTTCAATGTGTTGAATCAAAGTTAAAACTATTTCTAGATCTGTTTTCTCGATTGATTTTGGTTTTTCCATATTATTCATAATATCATAAAAATTTAAAGGCGGAGACGGTGAGATTTGAACTCACGATACCTGATCGGTATGCCACTTTTCGAAAGTGGTGCATTAAACCTCTCTGCCACGTCTCCGTAGTTTTCATAATATAACATACAAAAGGAAAAGCGAGGGATGTCTTGGTAGACAGAGCCCCCGCCTTTTTGGGGAGATTTCCCCAATACTTACCCCCCCCGCTTGAAATCGAGACCGATTACCCGCCACTCCCGCCGCCACCATCGATGCTGTCGCTGAAGCGGTGTGGTTGAGGTTCACGCAGGGTCATGGCCTGCAAGGCGACTTCGGGATACTCCCCGGCGTCGCCTCGTCTGCTACGCTTGTCTTCTTGCTCTTTTTCTTCTTCTTCCTTGCCTTCGTCTTCTTTGTGTGAACCGCGTGGCATCTTTATCACCTCCTTCGCATTTAAGTGAACATCTACTCCATCTATTCTTATATCACAAATGAGGAAATATACAAACCCTTTTGTGAATTTTAGTGATTTGTTCAGGGTTGTTATATTTTTCCTCTAGTTGTTTTATTTTTTGTAATTCTCAATTTACAATTTATATAATGTCCCTGACCTGATTTAATATCGAATAAATCTAATTTTAACTTGAGGTCAGATTGCGGAAAACCTTCCCATACGGGATCAATTGTCAAATCTCCATTGTCAATTAAATTTTTGATTTGTCGAAAAACTTCTCTTAAACGATTTGTAAGCTCATCTTCAGACAGCGGAACCATGTCAGTCTGGAAATGAATGCTCGCTTCGCCTCCTACGGATAAAGCTTTGATTACATTTACCAACGCTATATCGGGATAAGTAAAGTATCTGAATGCTACATTAGATTCGATTACATCCATATCTTCTTCCAAGCTTTTCGGCATCATTTCTGCTGGATGGCGAACGATATGATCTCCCCATATTGCAGGTGTTTCTTGAAGAGTCATATTGAATGTTTCTATGTTGGAATCAAGTAATTTAGCATTATGTAGCGCTCTCCCGACATTACCGCCAACATCAAGCATTTTTATCTTCGCTTTGCCATTTTTAGCTCTGATTCTTTTTAGAACATCTGTAAAATCTGATTCCTTGTCATAATATCCATCTCCATATTCTCTACGATCTATTAAACTCCTAGATCCTCCCGTAAATGAAAAATCTGGTGACGGTCCATGACTATCGCTTACAAATACATGAGTTAGGTTGTCCCAAGAAGAAGGATCGGAAAATAACTTTCTCTTTTCTTCTGGTGTTAATGGTTTATACCCTGCCGTTTTGAATTTTGTGGCTAAAGATCGAAAAGATGTTTGCCCTTTTTCATCTTCTAAAACCAAAATATGCGTGTTCGTCTCAGAACTGGCAGTAATTCCATAGTCTCTTTTTCGCACAAAATACATCTCGTTTTCCACCAGTTTTTTAATAGTTTCGTTGTTTATGTGCCCAATTTGGAAAACTAGATTTTGCCACAAGAATTTTTGTATCTGAACTCTTTCCTCTGGGAGAACATCCGTCAATGGAATAACGCCCATATATCTGGCTATGAAACCGTCTATTTCTACTGGATCAATTCTAATAAAATGTCCGGTCTTTATGTCA
This sequence comes from Candidatus Nomurabacteria bacterium RIFCSPLOWO2_01_FULL_39_17, assembly GCA_001785805.1. GTDB lineage: Bacteria > Patescibacteriota > Minisyncoccia > Phycocordibacterales > UBA9973 > UBA9973. The sequence continues at coordinate 14,048 of MFUU01000023.1, read as the reverse complement.
GCCCAAAAACTGTTAAATAGGTTATCTTTTCTAAGATCACTTGGCTCTTTTAATTTTTTTTGATCTGGTACTTTTGGTGGTAATTCTGTCATTTTTGTGATTTATTTTTTAGGTGACCCTACCGGGAATCGCACCCGGATTACCGGCTTGAAAAGCCGATGTCCTGACTGTTAGACGATAGGGCCTAAATAAGTTAAAAGTTCTTAAAGTTTTAAAGTATAAAGTACTTTACAACATTCTATTTTCAACTTTATAACTACACCAGATATCTTATATTATTTACATAAAAATCGCAAAATACTAGGTAAAAAATTTAACTAGCAAGGACTGTCCTTGCTAGCCACTTGCTAGCCATGGATTGCGTCCGGTGTTTCGTCATCAAAAGACGGCCAGCCGCAAGTGGACTCAAATTTATCTTTAGAATTATAAAGCGGGGCTTCACACTGGCGACACACATACACACCCATTTCTTTATTATTCACATACTCGCCCGTAAACGGTGTCTCTGTTCCCTTGTCAATTATTACTCTTTTTTCTTCTTTGGTTAATTTATTCATAGTTATTTATATTATCATTTTTGAAACTCTTTCAATCTCGTCAGCACTGTTTCTAGGTTTCCATTAAATGCTCCTCTCTTTTCAACAACCATTGTTGCAACCATAGCAGCAAATTCCCCTTGCTTTTGAATATCGTCAAATAATGAAGTGGCAAAAATGAAAGCAGCCACATATGTATCTCCCGCTCCAGTCGGATCAGCTAATGTTTTAACAGGAAAAGCTGGTATGGTGTATTTTTTATCTTTTGTAAAAATCAACGAGCCTTTTGAACCTCCTGTTATTGCCACGATTTTCACTCCCAGAAATAAAAAATATTCTGCGCACTCCTCTGTGGTTTCTTTTTGGGCAACAAATTTAATTTCTTTTTCATCAAGAAACAAATATTTTAGAAACTTTGCCACTTGTACTAATTTTTCTGGATTTTTCCATACCATATTTCCGTTCTCGTGATAAGTAAAAAGACCAAAGTTCCCCAGTACTAAATTTTTGTCTTTCAATTTTTCAAAAAATTCGTGATGGATGTTTTCGTAATATAGTGGCCCTAAGAGTATATAATCAAAATTTCTCAAAGTATTGATTAGGTCTTCTTCGGGTGAAATAATGTTGGGGCCATATTTTAACCTAATAATTCGCCTTGTGTCCGGATCTTCAGGTGAATATAGAAGATCACCTTCAAGTGTCTGATCGGCATATATAGAGTAAATCTTTATACCTAAAAAATTTTCTTTAACCCACTCTTCATCTTCCCTTGCGTAGGTTATAAAAGCTTCCACTTCGGCACCAAGTGCTTTCAGAACATTCGCCTCAAAGTATGGAATGCCTCCCATGTTCATCTGGGAGATTCCGTCGAAAATAACAGTGTCTTTAGTTATGGGTCCCAAAACTGCAACTTTCATAATTCATATTTTAGCATAATATCTGATTGAAAACTGAGTCTCAATCCGCTATACTAAGACCATAAATGGATTCAAATAAAGTAAAAATTGTGATTTTGGCCGCCGGCAAGGGAAAAAGAATGCAGAGCGAACTGCCGAAGGTTTTAATTCTCCTTGCCAACAAACCTCTGGTAAGGCATTTACTGGAGTCGGTAAAAAAAGTTTCTGTCGAAAGACCAATCGTTGTGGTTGGATACAGAGCAGAATTAGTAAAATCCGAACTTGGAGATTCATATCTTTACGCCCCGCAGGAAGAACAACTCGGCACCGGGCATGCCCTGGCCTGCGCGCAGGATATAGCGAGAGGTACGGAGCACATACTGGTGCTCCAAGGAGACATGCCGTTTATATCAGCTACAACCATAAAAAATTTAATAGATAGGCATTTAAGGTCTGACGCGATAATAACTCTTACAACTACGAGGGTTTCGGATTTCAAGGATTGGAAAAGCGGATTTAAAGCTTTCGGCAGGATTTTACGAGAGGATGGAAAAGTCGTCGGCATTCGCGAATATAAAGATGCAAATGAAAAAGAAAAAAATATAACAGAAGTCAATGCCGGATGTTATGTTTTCGATGCCGAATGGCTTTGGAAAAATTTAAGGAAGATTAAAAACGAAAATATCCAAAAAGAATATTACCTGACTGACTTGATTAAAATAGCGACTGAAGAAAAAGCGAGGATAAAATCTATAGATATAGATATGCGCGAAGCGCTTGGCGCCAATTCAAAAGAAGAACTTGATATATTAGAAAATTTTGTTACAATTGGCGAACTATGAAAAATCCTTTCGAAAACGCAATGACGCAGTTGGATAAAGTTGCTAAAATTAAAAATTTTGACGATGAATTTATAAAGAAATTGCGCCAGCCGAATCGGGATATAAGAATCTTTATACCAGTAAAAATGGATAACGGTTCTGTAAAGATTTTTGAGGGATATCGAGTAGAATACAACAACGCTCTCGGACCTTATAAAGGGGGCATTAGATATCATCCCGAGATTGAAATCAACGAAGTCAAAGCGCTCGCTTTCTGGATGACACTTAAATGCGCAGTGGCAGGAATTTCTATGGGTGGAGGCAAGGGCGGAATCACAGTTTCACCCAAAGATCTATCAAAAGGCGAATTGGAACGGCTCTCGCGCGGATGGGTAAGGGGTCTGGCTGATGTATTGGGTCCGTATAAAGATGTCCCCGCTCCGGACGTAAATACTACGCCAGAGATAATGGCCTGGATGGCTGATGAATTTGCAAAACAATCTGGCTACAAAGAACAAGGTGCAACTCTTGCCCCGTACCAAATTTCACTAAAACATTCAAATTCAGAAGATAAGGAGTGGCTTAAAAATTTTGGTGCGGGGTTTACTGGCAAGCCAATAGAGAAAGGTGGATCCGAAGGACGCGGATCGGCCACCGGGCTTGGTGGATTTTATGTTTTTAATTCCCTGCGCACATATATGAATTTGCCTGAGAAATGCAATATAGTAGTGCAGGGTTTCGGCAATGTGGGAAACAATGCGGCAAAAACTTTTACCGAACACGGACACAAGATAATCGCCATCTCGGATTCAAAAGGCGGGATTTATAATGCAGATGGCCTTGATATAGAAAAGCTTACCGAACATAAAAAAAATACCGGTTTCCTCTCGGGTTTTATGAATAGTAAAAATATTACCAATAGAGAACTTCTAGAACTTTCCTGCGATCTCTTAATCCCCGCCGCATTTGAAAACGTCATAACTGACAAAAATGCGGGTAATATAAGAGCCAGGGCAATTATGGAACTTGCCAACGGCCCCATAGCGCCGGAAGCTGACGAAATTTTATTTAAAAAGGGTATTCCGGTTGTGCCGGATATTTTGGCGAACTCTGGGGGCGTAACAGTATCGTATTTCGAATGGGAACAAAATCTAAAGAATGAGCACTGGAGTGAAAAAGAAGTTTTTGCAAAACTCCACTCTATGATAGAAGATGCGGCTAAGAAAATTTTACAAAAATCTAAAGAATCTAAAACTTCGCTCCGCATGGGCGCATTTATTTTAGCCCTTGAAAGAATTCAGGCAAAAACTATTTCTTTTTAGCTTTATCCTTGAGCCTGATATTTATCTCAGCATTTAATACCATCCCAGGATTTATATGTTCTGGATCATTTACAAGTCCCCCGCTATCACGCATTACTGGTTCAATACATACAAAATCTTTACCAGGTAATGACCAGACCCAAATCCTTTTATATTCTTTGGAAACATCTATAATAAGCGTACCCAAAAACGGTATGACAACCCTTAATACAGCTTTAGAATCATGAAGCTTGGGATTTTCAATAGAAATAACACCTCCGTTAGACCATGTTTCCACTCCTTGTTCTATCAAATCTCCACCTTCAAAACTAAATTTTATATCTTTTTTTGATTCATGGGATACACAAAAATATGGATGAAGTCCCATTGATACGGGTAATGTTTGTTCCTGTTCTAAATTTTGTACTGATTGGTTCAGAGAAACTGAACCGTCTTTGTTAAATCGCCCACCAATAGAAAGCATAAAGTTAAAGGGAAAAATTTTTTTAGTATTATCATCCGCATTTAATGTTTCCATAAAAACACTCTGCCCGCGTTCGCCACGCCATCTTAAATTTCGCGCAAATCCATGTTTCTCAAGACTAGGAAATTCGGGACCCTTGATTGGTCCGGCATTTGGAAAAAGTATAGGTATGCCACCCTTGACGCTTACCTTGGGGTCTTGAAAAGTTATTTGATCTAAATAAAGAATTTCCCGTCCTTGCAATTTTATTGAGGTAATAATACCTCCTCTTTCCGGACAATAAGAAACTTCACTATCATTGGGTCCTTTTATGGTTTCTATTTTTAATGGCTGTCGTCCTTCTCTGGGATTTTCAATCATAGGAATAGCATAGCATAACGTTTGTTTTTGCTGAAGTTTTTTTGTATAGTGAGAACGGTATTAAAAATACGCGCGGTTGGTTCGGTTGTAGCGACGCCTGAAATACGCGCGCGGTTAGCTGTTTTGGTAGGTAACGATGGTGATGTAATGCGCGGTTAGCTCAGTTGGTAGAGCGACCCCTTGACGTGGGGTAGGCCACAGGTTCGAATCCTGTATCGCGCACTAGAAATAAAATTATGAAAACTTCGGTTTTAAAAAATACAAAAGAATTTTTAATCTTTCCAAGTTCCCCATTTCATTTTGATGGTACGTTCCATAAATCTTCACATTTCCTGGATAAACTTAGCGACTGGAAAACCGGAAAATACTGGCAAGCAATAAGAATCGGAAAAAGATTATTCGGTCTGAAAGTTGAAAATAAAGGAGAAATTCAAAAACCAAAAATAAAGGTATCAGTTTTTTATGATAAAAATATTTTTGAAAAAGAAATTGAAAATATAAAGTATGAAATAATCTGGCGTTTTGATCTAAATGCCAATTTAAAAGAATTTAACAAGTTAGCAAAACAAGACAGACGTTTTTATCCGATCTTTAAAAAGTGGCTGGGGATGAGAAATTCAAGCGCCCACAATCTGTATGAACTCCTTATTATTGCTGTGGTTTTACAAAATGCTACAGTCAGACGAACAGTTCAAATGATGAATGCCCTACTAGATAACTATGGAATAAAACTAAAATTTGATAATAAAGAAATTTTTGCGATTTGGTTACCCAACAGATTAAAAGGAGTTTCTAAACAGAATTTAAGAGATTTAAAAATTGGCTATCGGGCTAAATTTATTAAACAATTATCGCAAGATTTTGCCGAAAACAAAGTTGATGAACAGAAACTTAGATCGCTTGATCAAGAAAAAGCAAAACAAGAGTTGTTAAAATTATACGGGGTCGGACCAGAGACTGCCCGCATACTTCTTTTTGAAGTTTGTCATCAATACAATACTTTTGACCACATTGCGCCTTGGCAACAAAAAATATATTCCCAACTCTTTTATAAAAAATCGTTAATTCCCGCAGAGAAAATCAAAGACGATATTAAGAAATTATATGGTAAATATTCCATGCTGGCAGTTCATTATATTTGGGAAGATGTATTTTGGAGAAGAAAAAACGAGAAAATTGATTGGTTGGAAAAAGAAATTAGACTTTGATTTTCGATAAGAACCTGTTAGATTAGAAAAGCATGAAAATACTTTCAATTGAAACATCCTGCGATGAAACAGCTATAAGCATATTAGAAACAAAAAACAATCTACGCTATAGCGGAGATGTAAGTTTTCGAGTTTTGGCAAACAATGTCGCCTCGCAGGTTAAAATCCATGCGCCCTACGGCGGGGTGTACCCGATGCTTGCCAAGAGAGAACATATAAAGAACTTGCCTATTCTCTTAGGGAAAGTATTAAAGAAGGTTAAAATTATCGTTAGGCAAGACCTAACGACTAAACCAGTTGATCTAATTGCTGTCACCTCAGGGCCTGGACTTGAGCCAGCGCTTTGGGCAGGCATAGTTTTCGCCAAAGAATTAGCCAAGAAGTGGAGTTGTCCTCTTGTTCCGGTAAACCATATGGAGGGGCATATTCTTTCGGTATTTGGAAAACAAAAAGGCAAATTTATAATACAGAAAATTAAATTTCCGACTATTGCGCTTCTAATTTCCGGCGGACATACCGAACTAGTTTTGGTTAAAGAAAATATGAATTATAAAGTTATCGGCGAAACATTGGACGATGCTGCCGGTGAAGCATTTGACAAAGTTGCCCGAATGCTCGGCCTTCCCTATCCCGGCGGACCAGAAATTTCAAGATTAGCAGAAAAAATACGAACTAGAACTTCGCTTAATGCTCTTGCTCAGGAATATCCTGCTTCGCAACGTCACCATTCACAAAAGCATATAAGCTCAGTTGAAAATCCGGGTATTGGAAAACAACGTTCGCAGGGGTTTGGTTTTTCTCTTTCTTTGCCTAGACCTATGCTACACACGAAAAATTTTGATTTTTCTTTTTCCGGGTTGAAAACTGCCGTGCTTTATTTGATAAAAAAAATCGGCAAGTTGGACGAAAAAATAAAAGCAAAGATAGCGATGGAATTTGAAAACGCCGTAATAGAAACATTGATTCACAAAACACAGAAAGCTGTGGAAAAATACAAAATTAAAACTCTGATAGTTGCCGGCGGGGTCTCAGCCAATAAATATTTAAGGAAAGAAATAAAGAAAAATATTAAAATCAAAATCCTTTTTCCTGAAAAAGGATTAGCAACCGATAATTCCATAATGATAGGCATTGCCGGATATCTGCAATATATAAAAAATAAGGGCAAGGTTAAAAGAATCCGAAACATAAAAGCGACTGGTAATTTAAGGCTCTAACCTCGCCTGAGGCGGGCAGGTATGATATTATTTAGATATGGACGGGAAATTACTCAAATCTTACGACCCTAAAAACACAGAGGAAAAAATCTACAAGCTATGGGAAGATAGCGGTTTTTTTAACCCTGATATCTGTATACAAAAGGGTATAACAAAATCTGACGCTCCATGTTTTTCAATAGTTCTTCCTCCCCCAAATGCCACCGGCGTACTTCATTTGGGCCACACTCTGGAAGATTCCATGCAGGATACGCTGATTCGCTACAACAGAATGCAAGGTAAGCGAACGTTGTGGCTTCCGGGTACAGACCATGCGGCTATAGCCACGGATTCTAAAATTACAAAAATTTTAGAAAAAGAAGGTTTAAGAAAAAAAGACTTGGGGCGGGAAAAATTTTTGAAACGAGTTGACGAATTCGTGGCCGATAGTAGAAAAACAATAGTTGCACAGCTCCGAAAAATGGGCGCTTCTCTCGACTGGTCACGCGAAGCTTTTACCTTAGACGAAGCTCGCAATGTTGCCGTAAAAACCGCGTTTAAACAAATGTATGACGACGGATTGATTTACCGCGGACACAGAATCGTGAATTGGGATCCGAAAGGCCAGACAGTTATTTCTGATGATGAGTTGGTATACGAAGAAAGAAAAAGCAAATTTTATACTTTGAAATACGGGCCTTTTGAAATAGGTACGGCCAGGCCGGAAACAAAGTTCGGCGATAAATACGTGGTAATGCACCCGAAAGATAAAAGATATGCCAAATATAAACACGGACAAAAGATGACTGTGGAATGGATAAATGGACCGATAGAGGCGACGATAATCAAAGATGAAGTGATTGATATGGAATTCGGTACCGGAGTGATGACCATTACCCCCTGGCATTCGCATGCAGATTTCGCTTTGGCGGAAAAATATAAATTGGGGAAAGAACAAATCATTAACCAGTTCGGGAAACTCCTCCCCATCGCCGGTGAATTCGCGGGAATGAAAATCAGCGAGGCGAGAGAAAAAATCGTTAAAAAATTAAAAACGAAAGGTTTGTTGGTAAAAGTAGATGAAAATTATATAAATCGGGTAGCAACCGCGGAGAGAACCGGCGGCATGATCGAACCGCAAATTATGCTTCAATGGTTCGTGGATGTAAATAAAAAAATTCCTACACGGGGAAATAAATCGCTTAAAGAACTTATGCTCGAGCCGGTACGGGAAGGGAAAATTAAAATTCTGCCGGAACATTTTGAAAAAGTTTATTTTAATTGGATAGAGAACCTGCGTGACTGGTGTATTAGCCGGCAAATATGGTACGGGCACAGAATTCCCGTATGGTACCACGAGCCAATCTGTATCCCTAAAATCGGAAAAGAAGATCAAATTAGTAAATGTTTGGAAACAATAGTAAGCATAGAAAAGCCAACTTGTGAATATTGCGACGCAAATTATGCACAGGATGAAGATACGCTGGATACGTGGTTTTCTTCCGGACTTTGGACGTTTTCAACGCTCGGTTGGCCGAACAAAACAGAAGATTTAAAAAATTTTCACCCGACCAGCGTGATAAATCCTGGTTATGAGATATTGTTCTTTTGGGTAGCGCGTATGATTCTTATGTCGCAATATCTGGTGGGTGAAATCCCCTTCGCAACAATATATCTACATGGAATACTGCGCGACGCTAAAGGACAAAAATTCAGTAAATCGCTAGACAATGGCGTAGATCCGATAAAAGTAATAGAAAAATACGGCGCTGATGCTTTGCGAATGTCTATGATTGTTGGTATCGGTCCGGGAGCAGATAGCAAGTTTGATATCCAAAAGGTAAAAGCATACAGCAAATTTTCAAATAAAATTTGGAATGCGGCACGTTTTGTGCTGGGTAACATTAAAGACTTTACTATTTTAGAAGCACCTGAATACGATGAAGAGGATAAAAAGTCTAACGAAGAATTAAATAACTTAATCAAAGAAATCACGAAAGAGATGGAAGAATATAAATTCTATATAGTGGCGGAAAAACTTTATCATTATTTCTGGCATACTTTCGCCGATATCGTTATCGAAAGATCTAAAAAAAAGATAGTAGAGGGAAGAAACATTATTTCGGCAAAAACAATTTTATACACTCAACTGGTCGCTCTTATAAAACTGCTCCACCCCTTTATGCCATTTATCACGGAAGAAATTTGGAGTATGCTTCCGGTTAAAGATAAAAAATTATTAATAGTTGAAAAATGGCCAAATGTTTAATTTTTCAAAAACTTGGGCAATAGCGCTGGCCGGCGGAATCATCCCCTCTTTGGCTTGGCTTTGGTTTTGGCTTAAAGAAGACCAGAAAAAACCTGAACCGAAGGGAGTTCTGGTTATTTGTTTCGTTCTCGGTATGATAGCTGTTATTTTAGTGTTGCCTATTCAAAAATTTATTCAGGGTATGGTAAGTTCAAATGAATTGCAAATAATCGGTTGGGCCGGCGCCGAGGAAATAATTAAATATCTAGCCGTAATGGTAATACTTTACAAAACAACTTACATTGACGAACCGCTAGACTGGCCGATATATTTCATTACTACCGCGCTCGGTTTCGCGGCATTAGAAAACACCTTATTTTTGATCAAACCCTTGTCGCTTGATCAAGCTACGGTCAGTCTCTTAACTGGGAATTTGAGATTTCTCGGTGCTACGCTCCTGCATACTGTCGCTTCCGGAACTATAGGTATAGCAATGGGGCTCTCATTCTTTATGGACGGATTCAGAAAAAAAGTATATGTCTTCATTGGTTTTATTGTTGCTATCACCTTGCATAGTGTGTTTAATTTTTTTATAATGAGAAATGATGGAGGCGATTTCTTGACGGTATTTAGCTTTCTGTGGGTCGTCACAATTATAATTATGTTACTTTTTGAAAAGATAAGAAGAATGAGCGGTGACAATTAGGATAATCTTATGGATCCCGTTAGAAATTTACAAGGCGGGAAAAAATTATTAAAAAAATAATAAATTAAGTATCTTTATATGTAGAAATATGTGTACGGATAGTATAATTTCTAAACGGGATGGAACATAAAAAAAGAAGTTTTTTGGAGAGATTAACCGGCAGTTATGGGAATGAAGAGGAAAATAGCGGAGTATTGAAGAGCCCATCGGTGAATGGTAAAGATAAGAAGAATGGCAACGGCTGGATGGAAACGGAAACTGAAGAAGCAGAATTAACTGTTGATGTGTATCAAACACCGACTGAAATTGTTATACAAACTATGGTAGCCGGCGTTAGGCCGGAAGACCTGGAAATCGTCACGGCGCGCGATATGATTACCATTCGCGGCAAGAGAGAAGAAAACAGGAGTATTTCAGAAGAAAATTTCTTTGCCAAAGAACTTTATTGGGGAAGTTTTTCCCGCATCATTTCCCTGCCTTCAGAGGTAGAGCCAGAAGAAGCCGAAGCTACAGAAAAGCACGGATTGCTTACTATTAAGCTTAAAAAGGTTGACCGAGAAAAAAAGAGCAATATAAAGATAAAATTTATCTAATTCATTTGTGCTGGGAGGCAGATTTGCACTGCCGACCCTTCCCTCTTCAGGGGAATGCTCTACTACCTGAGCTATCCCAGCATTTTTTATAATCTACAATCAAATAACTTTTTTCTTTTTAATAATGCATATCTACTAAAACAGCTATCCCCGCATTTTTTATTTTAACTTTTGGCTTATTCCGGAAATTGAATTGTATGCTTCCATAACTTTCTCTAAATAAGGCTGTAAAAAATAAAATGATCCGAACCCAATTCCGATTATCACAAGCCATTTTAGTGAAGACAAAAAGGCAGCCCATCTCTGCGCTCGCCTCATTTTGTGAAGCATTTTATTGTTCTCTTCCGAGAACTTATATGTTTCCTCTAAAAGCTTTTTTGAATCTGGATCCATCCCGATATTTTAGCATAAGTATCATAAAAATCCAATTCTCAAAAGAGCTTTTTCGTGATAGATTATAAGCATCGTTGTCCTCGTAGTTCAACGGATAGAACAGCGCCGTCCTAAGGCGTTAATGTAGGTTCAATTCCTACCGAGGACACATTTAAATACCCAATAATTGACTTATTTGGGGCTTATTAAAGCCAACAATGAGTTCATCGCCTATGATGATTACCGGCACGCCCATTTGTCCGGACTTTTCTATCATTTCTTTTCTTTTTTCTAAATTGCTAGCCACGTCATATTCTGTATAGTTTATATTATTGGCTTTAAAAAAATCCTTAGCCATACGGCAAAAATGGCAGGTTGGGGTTGAATAAATTGTTACATTTTTCATAAAAATTCAAAAAAAATAATTATTAATGACTCATTATATCATGGGCATTAAAAAATACAAAATTTTTGGTGCGAGTAGGGGGAATCGAACCCCCGTCTAATCCTTGGGAAGGACTCATTTTACCACTAAACCATACTCGCAAACTTATTTATCTAAATAAATTTTTCAAAAATCCCCAAAAACTCTCAGATTCATTATTTATGTTAGCTTCGAGCGGAGATTTTTCGTTCACTATTACTATCATACCCTCCCCTGCTTTTACCAAACCAAACTTGTCTCGAATATTCTCTTCTACACCTTTATCTGTCTTTAGCGTATTGATATCTAGCGATAATTTCTCTTTTTGCTGTTTTAGGGCAGTGATTTTATCTTCAAGTAGTTTTCTATTTTGCGCAGTTTCCTGCATTCTACCCCAAAGACCGAAAATTTTCCAGGCAAAAATCAGCAAAATAACGGAAAGAAAAACCAAAAATGGTTTTGATTGTAAAATATGCCTGAAAGTTCTTTTTTCTTGAAAATTTCTCATGATATGATACATTAAGTATATGCTTTTCAATAGAAAACATCAAAAGAAGATTCAGATAATTTGGGCAATAGTCTCTGTGCTTATCATCATAAGTATGATACTGCTGTACTCTCCAATTTTTAGTTTATAATAAATCCATATTAATTTTCACCGTTTCGCATCATTTTCAGAAATACATCTTGGGGAATATTGACTCGTCCTTTTTCTTTCATCTTTTTCTTGCCTTTTTTCTGTTTTTCCCTAAGCTTCATTTTGCGAGTAATATCCCCGCCATACATATGCTGGGTGACATCCTTTTTCATACCGCTAACGGAACGACTAGAGATAATCCTGCCTAGCGCTTTCGCCTGAACTTTTAAAGTGAACATTTGCCTGGGCAAGAGAGTATATAGTCTTTCGACAGATTTTTCCGCTTCAAGTTCTACTCTTTTTTTTGAAACAATCTTAGAAAGGGCCGGAATTATTTCATCAGCCACCAAGATGTCAAGTCTGGTGACATCAGCTTCGCGCATTTTCCCTATTTCATAAGATATGGAACCATAACCGGACGAGATACTTTTTAATTCATCAAAAAAGTTGCGCATCAGTTCGCGAAGCGGCATTTTCACGGATATGGATGAGCGATTGTCGCCGAAATTTTCCGTATTTCCAACTTCTCCTTCATGGTCAAAAAGCAATTGCATAATATTGCCGGAATATTCTATCGGAGTAATTATCTTCATATTTACCCAGGGCTCAAAAATAGTTTTTATATTCATATCGTCGGGGAAAAAATACGGCGAATAGATTTTTTCTTTCCTGCCATTATTCATCAAAACTTCATAAGTGATGGAGGGCGTGGTAATAACTAACTGCAAGTTAAATTCACGTTTTAATCGCTCGGTAATAATTTCCAGATGAAGCATTCCTAAAAATCCGCATCGGAAGCCCCGCCCTAGAGATCCGCTTGATTCTTCTTCGTATGAAAAAGAAGAGTCAGAAAGTTTCAGTTTTCCTAGGGCAAATTGAAGTTCGGTAAAATTATCCGCGTCTTCCGGAAAGACAGAAGCCCAGACCACCGGGATTGGCTGCATATACCCGAGTACTGCCGGCAATGGATTTTTAAGCGTGGTAATCGTGTCTCCCACCGAAGCAATGCCGGGCTTTTTTATACCGGTAACAATGTAACCCGTTTCCCCCGCGGAAAGAAAATCGCGCGGAGTTTCTTCCGGCGAAAAAGTTCCAACTTCCAGCGCAGTAAACTTTTCTCCCGATATTGTGAAAAAGAGATTGTCTCCCTTGCCAACTCTGCCGTCTAGTACTCGCACAAAAACTATCACCCCCCTGTGGTTAGAATACTTAAAATCAAAAATAAGCGCACGTAACACATTGTCTCCTTTGTATATCATTTGCGGCCTTGAAACTCGTTTTATGACCTCTTGTAAAAGATTCGCCACTCCTTCGCCTGTACGCCCAGAAACAAGCAGAATATCGCCAGCATCGCAATTTAAAAGCTTGATGACTTCATGCCTTACTTCTTCCGTCCGAGCCAATGGAGAGTCAATTTTAGAGAGCACGGGAATAATTGTTTTGCCCCCTTCGCGCGCCATAGCCAGGGTGGTGAGTGTTTGAGCCTGTACGCCCTGGGTAGCGTCTACGAGCAAAATAGAGCCCTCCACGGCCTTTAAGGCTCTGGATACTTCATAAGAGAAATCTATGTGTCCCGGAGTATCTATAAGGTTTAAAATGTATTTTTCTCCGCCAAGGTTATATTCCATTCGGACAGGTTGCATTTTTATAGTAATACCGCGTTCGCGTTCAAGTTCCATGGAATCAAGCACTTGGTCGCGCATTTTGCGCTTTTCTATAGTATGGGTAATTTCCAGCATTCTGTCCGCCAGAGTGCTTTTTCCGTGATCAATGTGAGCTATAATACTGAAGTTTCTTATGTTTTCTAATTTCATAATCCTTGGTGTCAAGGATGCCCCTTGACATTTTCTATTAATCTAGGAATCCGCCGGTTTGATGTCCCCAAAGGTTGGCATAAAAACCTTTTTTCTCCAAAAGTTTTTTATGCGTCCCTTCTTCAACAATTTTTCCTTCATCAAGCACGATAATTCTATCCATTTTCTGAATAGTGGAAAGTCGATGCGCAATGACTATTGTGGTCTTCCCCTCCATAAGCTTGTTGAACGCTTCTTGAATATAAGATTCACTAATACTATCGAGTGAGCTTGTTGCTTCATCGAGAATAAGTATCGGGGAATCTTTAAGCATCGCTCGCGCTATCGCCACTCTCTGACGCTCCCCACCGGACAGTTTTACTCCTCGCTCACCAACTTTTGTGTCATAACCCTTATTGAGTTTAGAAATAAATTCATGAGCATGGGCTTTCTTGGCGACTTCAATAATTTCT
>MFUU01000022.1:15691-25244 GCA_001785805.1 Candidatus Nomurabacteria bacterium RIFCSPLOWO2_01_FULL_39_17 | reverse complement strand
TATTTCTAACGGGACAAGTATATGTTATACTTATAAGTGTTTATAGATATTTTAGCATAAATTTAAATGGAAAATAAAATTAAAAAATTTCTCTCTGGCATGGGACTGTTTGGCGGCAATTCTGGCAACCGAGCCGTTGGTATTGATATCGGTTCTTCGGAAATTAAAGTAGTGGAAATAAAGAAAAAGGGCGGCAAAGCGGTGCTGGAAACCTATGGAGCCATATCGCTTGGCTCATATGCCGACCTTGATGCCGGGCGCGTTACTTACTTGCCGATAGAAAAATCAGTTGAGGCCCTGAAAGAAGTCTTGAAGCAATCTGGAGTAACTACTACCTCCGCCGCTCTAGCTATTCCCATACAATCAAGTTTAATTTTTACTATTGAACTTCCGGTCCAGCTAAAGGAAAACGAAATAGGTTCAATTATTGAAACCGAAGCTCGCAAATATATTCCGGTGCCAATAACCGAAGTTTCCCTTGATTATTTTCCACTCCCCAAAAAAGAAACTTCATTTCAAGAAGTGAATAATCCCGATTTGCCTCCAATGCCGGCTGAAAAAACCAAAGTGCTTGTTGTGGCAACGCAAAATGATTCTATCTCCAAATATCGTTCTATCATCTCTCAATGTTCTCTCTCTTCTTCTTTTTTTGAGATCGAAATATTTTCTTCCATTCGATCTGTCTTTGAACACGAATTGTCCCCGGTGCTCTTGATGGATCTGGGCGCTTCTTGCACCAAGCTTTCTTTAGTTGAATTCGGCATGGTAACAAGCTACCACACTGTAAGCCGCGGGGGAGCCGACATTTCTGAATCTATTTCACAATCCTTCAGCATTACGTTTTCTGAAGCGGAAAAAATGAAAAAAGAATTCGGCCTTTTTGGCAATCCAACGCAAAAAGAATTGGCCGATATCATTAAAACGCACGTGGATTATATTTTTTCAGAGGCGAATAACGTGCTGTTGGCATATGAGAAGAAATACAATCGCACCATTAGTAAAGTTATACTTTCGGGTGGAGGCGCCCTGCTCAAGGGGATTAAAGAAGTGGCAACCAATAACTTTCAGCTGGAAGTGGAAATTGCCCATCCTTTTTCTAAAGTTGAAGCGCCCGCATTTATAGAGAAAGTTCTTGATACTATGGGTCCCGAATTCTCAGTTGCTCTCGGTTTAGCCTTGCGCAAATTACAATAAATTGAGATAATAAAATAGGGATATAACAAAAAGATGGAAAAAGATTTTCAAACATCGTTTATACCCAAACAACCGATAGCCAAAGAACGAACCACTCAAGCAGAATCGATTGGACTTTTTGCTGTTGTAGCTATCTTTGTGGTGTTTACTATTTTGATTGCCACCGGAGGCCTTTATTTTTACAGAGGCGTCCTTATGACAAAAATGACAACGATGGAGAATAATCTAAATCTTGCCAAAAATCGTTTTGAACCCTCAAAAATAGTTCAACTTCAGACATTAAATAAACGCCTGAAAGAAGCAACTGAAATATTATCCAAACATATAACTATCTACCCAATTTTTCAAGTATTGCAAAATCTTACAATGAAAACTGTTCGTTTTACCAGATTTAACTATTCCTTGGAAGCCGACAGAAATGCGAAGATAGATGTAAAAATGAGCGGACTAGCGACGGGTTATCGTTCCGTTGCGCTTCAATCGGATCTTTTTGCAAAAAATAAGTTTTTAATTGATCCAGTTTTTTCTAACCTTTCTCTTGATAACAACGGTAATGTTATTTTTGATTTGGAATTTTCTGTTGATCCAAGCTTTATTGATTACCAGCAAACATTTAAAACAGAAAATTCTTCCGCCGGTATTTTTTAAATAGTAAAAGTTATGTTCAGATTAATTATATCAATTATTTTAATAAGCATAGCGGTCACTGGATTTTTCGCTTTTACCAAACCGCTTTTTAACGACATCTCCGCATTAAGGGAGCAGATGGCGTCTTATGACGATGCGCTTAATAATTCCAAAATGCTTGAGAATGAAAGAGATTTATTGACAAAAAAATACAATTCTTTTGATCCGGAAAATATAGCGAAGTTGTCTAAATTATTACCCGACAATGTTGATAATATACGTTTGATTCTAGAAATAGAAAAAATAGCAACACCCTATGGTATGGTTTTAAAGGATATAAAATACAATGTAGAAAGTACAAACAATACTACCGCCAGAACTGCAGAGAATGGAGAAGTGGGCGGAATTCCAATGCCGCGCCAGGAATATGGCACCTTGGATTTTAGTTTTTCTACCCAAGGCGCTTATGGTAATTTTATCAATTTTATGAGAGATTTGGAAAAAAATCTTAGAATTATGGATATAACATCTATTGATTTTTCCTCGAATGTGAGTATAGGAGCGAGCCCTTCTTTATCTCAAATATATAAATATAATTTCAATGTTAAAACTTATTGGTTAAAAAATTAAAATGACCCCAAGAATAAAAAATTTTGTTATATTTTTAATAATTGCAATTAGTATAATTATTGTTTATATATTTTTTATTAAAAAGGGACCGGAAGAAGCCCCGCTTGTTTCCGTTTTAAGCACTACTACAACTACCGCCGATTTGTCGCCCAACTCTTCACTGCTCACTCAAGATTTCTTATCAATTCTTCTAAATGTTAAAAATATAAAGTTGAATGATGCAATTTTTAATGATCCGGCCTTTATTTCTCTTTCGGACTCAAGTATTTTACTTACACCTGATGGCACAGAAGGAAGACCCAACCCATTTGCTCCCATAGGTTCTGATCCGCAAGTTTCAGCGCCACTAAATACAAGTGTGCCGCCCGCAGCTACACTATCCAGTGAAAATCCATCCATACTTCCCGACGACAGTGGCTCAGCTGAAGCACAATAATAAGCTATGAGTTTTTTGGAAGAATTAAAAAAAGAGGGCTTTATTAAAGAAAGTCAAATAGGTGAAATAAAAAACCGCGCAAACGAGGAACATGCCGGCGATGTTGATGAAGCGTTGATTGAATTCGGCATTTCCGAAGAGCAAATTCTGGAGACAAAAGGAAGATACTTAAATATGCCGATAAAAAGAGTAAATGTAAAAGAGATGTCTTTTGATGCTCTAAAATATATTTCCGAAGATTCTGCCGCCCATTATCATTTCGCTCCTTTTGAATTAAACAGCGGAGTGCTTGAAGTAGGTGTCACGGATCCAGAAAACATGGAAGCAATGGATGCCCTACAATTCATTTCCTCCAAACTCGGTATTCCTTTTAAGATTTTCCTTATTTCTAAAAGCGATTATGAAGGCATAATGCAAACTTACAAAAGCATATCTCCCCAAGTGAATGAAGCGCTTATCGAATTGGACAAAGAAAGAACGTCTGATGCAGAAAATCCCGACAAAAAGTCTTTCGCCAAAAAAGATGAAAAACCCATTGATGAAGAAAAGATCGTCGAAGATGCGCCTATCATAAAAATCGTTGATGTTATATTAAAAAATGCGCTGGAAGGAAATGCTTCCGATATACACATAGAAAATACAGGAGAAAAAGTAAAAGTGCGTTTTCGTGTTGATGGTATTTTGCACACTACCATAGTTTTACCCACTAATGTATATAGTGGAATAATTGCGCGCATAAAAATCTTGGGCAAATTGCGTCTGGATGAAAAAAGAAAACCCCAAGACGGGTCTTTTAGTAAAAGTATCGACGGCCACATGATTGATTTCCGTGTTTCCACCATGCCTTCTTATTATGGTGAGAAAATTGAAATGCGTATCTTAGATTCAGAAAAAGGAGTTAAGCCACTTGATCAACTGGGTTTGTCAAGGAGAAATCTCAATATGATTCGAGAAGCCATTGACAAACCTTTCGGCCTTATACTCATTACTGGCCCTACTGGATCTGGCAAGTCTACCACTTTATACTCGATGATGAATGAACTGGACAAAGAGAGTCGAAACATAGTTTCTCTGGAAGATCCGGTGGAATATCACATGCCTGACATAAATCAATCTCAAATGATGCCGGAAATTGGTTATACTTTTGCCTCCGGCTTGCGCTCTATTTTACGTCAAGACCCCGATATAATAATGGTTGGAGAAATCCGCGATAAAGAAACAGCCCAACTCGCCATTCAGGCGGCCTTAACGGGACATCTTGTTCTCTCGACTCTCCATACCAATAATGCCATTGGGGCAATTCCTCGTCTTGTCGATATGGGAGTTGATCCATATTTAATTGCGCCAACCCTTATTCTTTCTGTCGCCCAACGATTAGCCCGTATGACTTGTGCATCTTCAAGGAGACTTGTGCCGATGGATGCCAGCATTAAATTACAGATTGAGGCGGAAATGAAAGATTTACCCGCCGAATTCTTAAAAGAAATCGAGATTAAAAAAAACATGTACGAGACTGTTCCTTCTGCCGAATGTCCCTCCGGTACTCGTGGCAGAATTGCTGTTTTTGAAATGTTTAAGATAGATAATGAAATGCAAAACGTGATATTAAAAAATCCCACCAACTCCGCTATTTATAAAGTGGCTCGCAACAAGGGCATGCTTATGATGCGGGAAGATGCTATGCTAAAAGCAATAGATGGCATCATACCCTTTACTGAAGTATATAATTTTAGCAACGAGAATGAATGATTCTAATTTGATATTTTAAAGGTCGTTTATGGTGTATAATTAAGGATAAACATCTATGGAAGGAGAAAAACGAAAAATTTTAATAGTCGACGACGATACATTTCTACTGGACATGTATGCGTTTAAGTTTAGTCAAAGTAATTTCGAGGTTTATACGGCTGAAAACGGCGTTCAAGCGACCGCCAAATTAAAAGGGGGGCTAAAGCCGGATGTTATCCTAATGGATCTAATTATGCCGGATATGGATGGTTTTGAAATGTTAGAAAAAATCAATACAGAAAAATTATCTATAGATTCAGTAAAAATAGTTTTAACCAACAAAAGCCAGCAATCCGATATTGATAAATGTAATAGTATGGGGGTGTCTGGATATATTGTAAAGGCAAATTCTACCCCGCTGGAGGTTATCAATCAGGTTTTAGAAATATTGGCTCAAAAAGCCGCCGTTTCGAAATAAAGTATGGAATACAAGAAAGAACTCGAAGAGCTTATTTTAGCGGTTATCCACCAAGGCGGATCGGATTTACATTTAGGCGCCGGCCGAGTCCCATCTATTCGTGTTTCTGGGGAACTTATTTTTCTCGTTAAACGCCCAATTATTACCCAAGAAGACATGCTTAGTATTTTGAATGAAGTATTAGATAAAACAAAAGTTAAAAAATTTCTGGAAGATCAAGAAATGGATTTCTCATATGATTTTCATGGAGAAGTAAGGCTTCGTGGTAATGCTTTTTTTCAAAAAGGTCTGATCAACATGGTTTTTAGACTGGTGCCGAAAGTAAAAACCATGACCGAGCTCCATCTACCGCCCATTTTAGCCGAACTAGCCCGCAAGAAACAGGGATTTTTCTTGGTAGTTGGACCCGTCGGACAAGGTAAATCAACTACTCTCTCTGCAATGATTGATGTTATAAACAATGAACAATCGCGCAATATTGTGACAATTGAGGATCCGATAGAACATGTCTATATTCCGAATAAATCCATAATAAACCAACGCGAAGTCGGCATTGATACCAAAGATTTTAATACAGCGCTTAAATCAGTTTTCCGCGAAGACGTGAATGTAATCATGATTGGCGAAATGCGAGACTCCGAGACTATGTCCATAGCGGTTACTGCTGCTGAGACGGGCCACCTCGTCCTTTCAACTTTGCACACCAATAATGCTTCTCAGACCATTGATAGAATCATTGATTCTTTTCCCGGCAACCAGCAAGACCAGATTCGTTCCCAGTTGGCAGCTAGCTTGTTGGGAATTTTTTCCGAAAGACTTATTCCGAAAATTACCGGCGGACTTATTCCCGCCTACGAACTTCTTTTAAACAACAACGCAGTAGCTAATTTAATCAGAGAAAAACGCACGAACGAAATAGACGTTGTGATAGAAACAGGATTACAATTAGGAATGATAGACCTCAATCACTCCCTTTTAGAACTTGTCCGAGCGGGAGAAATTTCAATAGAAAATGCTTATCAATACTCCCTCAACCCCAAAGGACTTGAAAAGATGCTTTAGTAATAATCAGGCGCTAGGCGCTGGGCACTAGCAAAACGCTAAAGCCTAAAGCCTAAAGCCTAAAGCCTAAAAATGTTATTTAAGTATAAAGCAGTAGATGACAAGGGGATAAATAGAGAGGGGGAAATAGATGCATCCACTCGCGATATGGCTATAAGCGGATTGCAGAGGCGAGGGCTCATTGTTATTTCTATAAAAGACGAAAAGACGAGAAAATCGATTTTCCAACTTTCTTTTTTCGAAAAAGTGCCAATGAAAGATATTGTGATTTTATCCCGCCAAATTGCAACACTGTTCGAGGCGCAGGTTTCCGCACTAAAAACTTTCACCATGCTTGCGGGCAGTACGGAAAACAAACTTTTAGCCCGCAATCTTCTTAACATTAGCGATGACCTACAAGCTGGCGTATCCATTTCGGGAGCGCTGGCTAAACATCCGAATATTTTTTCGGATTTTTATGTAAACCTAGTAAAGGCCGGGGAAGAAACCGGAAAACTTAATCAAACTTTTTCCCACCTAGCTGAATATTTAGACCGCCAATATGCCCTTACTTCCAAAACCCGCAATGCGCTTATTTATCCGGTTTTCGTTATCTTTACTTTTTTTGTAGTCATGGGGCTTATGTTCGTAGTTGTTATTCCAAAACTTTCAGCCATTATTCTTGACTCTGGGCAAGATGTTCCGTTTTTTACCACAATAATTATTGCTCTTTCTAATTTTTTCGTACAGTACGGTTTTCTGGTAATAATCTTTATGATGCTTTTGGGAATTTGGTTATGGCGTCTTTCATCTACCTCGGCAGGCAAGATATATCTGGATAAAATGCGCCTCTCTGTTCCGCTGGTAGGTAATTTATACAAAAAACTTTATTTATCAAGAATAGCGGACAATTTAGAAACTATGCTTACTTCCGGCATTCCAATTGTCAGATCTATAGATATCACATCCGATGTGGTAGGCAGCCATGTATACAGAGATCTTTTGAAAGACGTATCGGATGGTGTAAAAAGTGGCCTAGCCCTTTCTGTTGCCTTTGAAAAACATAGCGAACATGTGCCGGGTATTATGGTACAAATGCTAAAAGTTGGAGAAGAATCTGGTTCATTGGGTATGATTTTAAAGACTTTAGCTGATTTTTATAAAAGAGAAGTGGATGATGCCGTTGACACTCTGGTGGGACTCATTGAGCCGGTTATGATAGTTGTTTTAGGTCTTGGAGTGGGCATACTCTTAGTGTCTGTCTTAATGCCTATTTACAATTTGGCTGGCGGAATAAACTAAAAGGACTGTGGATAACTTGTTTGCGTATATATTTACGGCTGTATGTTATAATTGAACTATTAAAATACAAGTCGATTTTCTCGCAAAACGCGGGATAAGGTTGTGGATTTCTGCCTAGGGCGAGAGAACCCATGGGTCAGGATATTATTAATAATTTATTAGGTAAAAATTATGAAAATGAATAAAGGTTTTACGTTGATTGAGCTCTTGGTTGTTGTTGCCATAATCGGTATTTTAGCCTCGGTGGTTTTGGCTAGCTTAAATAGCGCTAGAACGAAAGGTACAGATGCCGCGATAAAAGCAAACTTAGCCAATACCCGAGCGCAAGCGGCAATTTTTTACGATATAGGTTCTACATATAATGGAGTTTGTGCTGTTGCTGGAACTGCAACAATTAATGCTGGCGTACAGGCGGCCTCAACGGCAGCCGGTACCGGCACCGTTGTTCTTGATGGAGCCAACCAGACAACTACCACAGCCAATTGTAACGATACAGCTATAAGTTATGCCGCTTCTGTAAAGTTAAAAAATGGCAATAATTATTTCTGCGTAGACTCGGCTGGCGCTGCTAAAGAGACAACTCTTTTACCAACTGCTACATATATATGTCCTTAGTTTTTAGTTCATAGCACCAAAACACAAAAAACCACTTTTAAGTGGTTTTTTGTGTTTTGGTATATATGATATAATTGATTGGTATGAAGATACATTTTACAAGAAAACCTCAAAGAGGTTTTACGTTGATCGAACTCCTGTTTGTTGTGGCTATTATTGGACTTTTAGCGTCAGTAATTATAGTTGCATTAAATAATGCTAAAGACAAAGGTTCGAATGCAGGTGTGAAATCGAACTTACAGCATGCAGTTTCTCAGGCAGAAATTTTTTATAATACCAATACTGCAGTTTCGAATTCATACACAGGAGTTTGCAATAACCCGGGTCCCGTCGGGGGAGCAAAAACAGTAGCTCCGCAAATTTTAGCCGCTGCCAAAATTGTCGGCTTGGCCACTTATACTATCAATGGTATTGGTTCTGCAACAACCATAACCTGCAATGCCGGTGCGAATGCTTGGGCAGTTGAAGCCCCGCTTAAAACTGCCGGCCAAATGTGGTGTGTCGATAGTGGCGGAAAATTTAAACAAGAAACCGGCACTTCATTATCTACATCCACTGATTATACTTGTATTTGATATTATTGAATAAATATGATTCCCATTATTACATTAATTTTTTTCTTTTTTGGCCTAGTCATTGGAAGTTTTTTGAATGTAATTATTTTACGATACAATACGGAGAAATCTTTTGGCGGGAGAAGCGCATGCATGTCGTGTAAAAATATGCTTTCGTGGTACGAGCTAGTGCCTCTCTTTAGTTTCTTGGGTTTAAGAGGCAGGTGCCTGAAATGTAAGTCAAAAATTTCTGTTCAATATCCGCTGGTTGAACTTGCAACTGGAATAATCTTTGCCGGATTATTTTTGAAATTTCAGGATATATTTTTTCTAAATACACTGATCTTTGCCGGCACTTATGCCTATTTCACTTCGGTCTTCTCCCTTCTTTTGGTTATCGCGGTATATGATTTTAAACATAAAATAATTCCCGATCTGCTCGTTCTTTTCTTTGATATTGTAGCCTTTGTCGGTTTATTTGTATTTTCTATTTATGGTTTTAATATACATATGCCGAATCTTTGGGAATTCTTATCCGGCGTTGTAATAGCATTACCCTTTGCCCTAATCTGGTTTTTATCTGCGGGTACTTGGATGGGGCTTGGAGATGCCAAACTGGCTATTGGCTTGGGCTGGCTACTAGGACTCTCTCGTGTCCTATCGGGCGTAGTGATTTCTTTTTGGTCTGGGGCGTTGATTAGCATACTTCTCATTGCTTTCACCAAGAAATATAAAATGAAAAGTGAAATTCCCTTTGCCCCATTTCTAGTCTTGGGTACTATTATAGCTTTTCTTTTTGAGTTGCACCTTTTCCCGATTGGCTTTTAATTAAAAATGTTTCGATTTAATAAAAATATAAACAAAAAAGATAAGCAGAATAAATTTATCTGTCAACAAGCGGGAATGACCTATATAGAGCTTATTGTTGTCCTTTCTATTTTTTCTGTC
>MFUU01000022.1:0-15661 GCA_001785805.1 Candidatus Nomurabacteria bacterium RIFCSPLOWO2_01_FULL_39_17 | reverse complement strand
AAGTTTCAAGCAAAAGTTGATATTAAAAATTTAGCAAACGATATTGCTCT
The DNA here is from genome assembly GCA_001785805.1 of Candidatus Nomurabacteria bacterium RIFCSPLOWO2_01_FULL_39_17. Lineage (GTDB taxonomy): Bacteria > Patescibacteriota > Minisyncoccia > Phycocordibacterales > UBA9973 > UBA9973. The sequence continues at coordinate 15,611 of MFUU01000022.1, read as the reverse complement.
TAAAATTGTCGAGGCCCAGAAATCAGCATTATCTGGAAAACTCCCCACTCAACTCTTCGGCGCCGACTGGAGGCCATCTTATGGGGTATATTTTGATCTTAGTTCTTCTTTTGGCGATAATAAAAAGTTTATTTATTTTACCGATTTAGACCAGAGTGGAAATTATAACGACGGATCTTTTTGTCCTTCTTCGGGTGGGACTTATGAATGTTTAGACAAGATAAGCATTACAAAAAATAATTATATCTCTGATATAACAGTTTTTTATAACGATGATAGTCTTTTCACCTCTCTTTCTGGCTCCAATTTGGCCATAACCTTTGCTCGGCCAAATTCTGAGGCAATTTTTACATCAACAACCGTTTTTTCTGCCTCGGTTTCTCATGTCCAAATTACTATTATCTCTCCCTCAGGAATGACTGCTAAAATAAAAGTATATGTTTCTGGCAGAATTCAAATAAATTAAAATGCAAAGCAAATATAAAAAAATTAATAAAAAAAATTCAGGCTATACAATTGTGGAAACAATGATTGCCGTCTCTCTTTTTTTAGTTGTTATTACTACAGGCATCAATGCTCTTTTAAATGCTAACGTTGTTCATCAGAAATCTCAAGATATACGCGAAGTAATGGATAATTTAAATTTTATTATGGAAGACATGTCTAGACACTTGCGGACAGGAAGCAATGTTCATTGTCTTACTGGAGCCGATACGCCGCTCTCTGCCCCAATAAGTATTCCACAAAATTGTTTCAATAATAAAGGATGGGGAATTGCTTTTGAACATGTCGGAGGAATAAGTGGCAATGATAACGATCAATGGGTTTATTATATAGACGATATCGACAATACAATCCGTAAATCAACCCAGGGTCTGACTAATTTTTATCAGCTAACTACTGATGAAGTTGAAATTGACTCCGCCGCTTCTGGTTTTTATGTATTTGGCGCAGAAACTTCGGATAAACAGCAACCTCTCGTAATAATCAGATTAGTTGGAAATATATTTTATCAGGGAATCAGTACTCCATTTTCATTACAGACTTCAATGTCCCAGAGGTTGTTGGATATTTAAAAAAATGAAAATTTTTTCAAAACAAAAAAATACCGGATTTACCCATACACTAACTTCTAGAAGTAAAAAGAAGTTGGTGTGTGGGTTTACTTTGATAGAAACACTTGTAGCTGTTTCCATCTTTTCAATATCCGTTTTGGCTTTAGTAATAATATTATCTCAAGGTCTCACTAATGTTTTTTATGCCAAACAGAAAGTAATTGCGGAATATTTATCGCAAGAGGGCATAGAATATATTAGGAATATGCGCGATACTTATATGCTTTACTCTGCAACTGGTGACGCCGGTTGGAAAGCTTTCTACTCCAAATTAACTAATTCTGGAGCTTCGTGCCAAGATGAAAACAATGATAATGACGATAACGGGTGTTATTTTAATGTCGATGCCATTTTTTCTTTTCCCGCAAATACTCCCATGCCCATAACCCAAATGTTATTATCGGCCTGTTATTATCCCACCTGTTCAGAAGTTCCCTTGCTTTTTAATTCATCAACTGGAGCATATAATTATTCTTCTGGAGCTGATTCTGGATTTTCTCGGCAAATTAAAATTAATCAAATTAATAGCGCCGAAATAGAAGTTTTTTCAACCGTATACTGGAACCAGGGGTCGGGCCCACATAGCATCAGCTTTAAAGAGAATTTATTTAATTGGATAGAATAATGATTACAATAAATAAAAAAAATGGAGGATTCGTGCTGCTTTTTTCGGTAATGCTTTCTAGTATAATTTTTGCTGTTTCTTTAGGGGTTGCCAACATAGCTCTCAAGGAAATAAAATTTGGCACCTCAACCATAGATACCAACAATGCTTTTTTGGCTGCCGATATGGGCGCAGAATGCGCGCTTTTCAACGATAGATCAGATGCAAATTCTTTTGTACAAAATGGCGGGACAGGAAAAGTACAATGCCTTAACCCTTCTGGTATTGCCCTTTCGGGAACCTTTCCAGTTTGGAGTTTTATTATGTCTGGTTTGGGCTACGAAGAACGAGGCTGTGCCAAAATAACTCTTGATAAAACCAACTCGCTAATTAAACTCATATCCAAAGGTTACAATACCGGCGGCGAGATTCCCGGATTGTGCACTCCGGGGCCAGATAGCGTAGAAAGAGTGCTGGAATTAAATTATTAAAATTGTCATGCAAAAATCCGATACCGAAAAGAAAATACAGCAAAGAACCAGCCTCGCCGTGTCTAGGCGGGTACAGAAATTGCGGGATGAAATCGCGCGTTTGCGTGAGGCATATCACACAAAAAACGCGCCAAATGTAACTGATGATGTGTATGACTCTTTAAATCGCGAACTTAGGACGCTTTTAGTTCAATATCCAGAATTTGTAGATGAAAATTCTCCCGAAAATAGAATAGCTGGTCGTCCACTTGATAAATTTGAAAAGGTGAAACATCGGGAGAGAATGTTATCCCTTAATGATGTTTTTGATAAGGAAGAATTAAGAGCCTGGGAAAAAAGAACCAAAAAATTATTAAATGAAAATTCTAAAATCGGTTATTTCTGCGAAGTTAAATTTGATGGACTGGCAGTGTCGCTTATTTATAAAAACGGCAAATTTATACAGGGGGCAACAAGGGGGGATGGATTCGTGGGTGAAGACATCACCCAAAATCTTAAGACTATAAATTCAATTCCAATTCTACTAAATGAACCCCATCTTCCGTATTTGGAAGTTCGCGGTGAAGCATTAATGTCGAAAAAAACTTTGTTGCTTTTGAATTCCAAAAATAAAAAAGCGGAGAAACAGCTTTTTGCCAATACCAGAAACGCTGCGGCAGGAAGTTTGCGTCAACTTGACCCGCAATTAGCCCTGGAAAGACACTTGGACTTTATAGCTTACGATACGTTCGGGCTGAAGAATCACTCTTTAAACAAGCATTCCGATAAACACGAAATGCTTCGCAGTTTGGGCTTTAAGGTTGAAAAGTTAGAAGCCAAATGTAACAACTTGGAAGAGGTAATTATTTTTATAAGAAAATTTGAAAAAATCCGCCCCGATTTTCCTTATGGCACCGATGGAATTGTAGTTTCTGTCGATAGCCTTGATTTACAAGAAGTTTTAGGAGTGATAGGAAAAGCGCCGCGCTATATGGTAGCTTTTAAATATCCAGCAGAAAAAGCGACAACCATAGTCCAAGATATAAAAATAAATGTAGGGCGCACCGGAGTGTTGACACCCCTTGCCGTATTTTCTCCAACCCTGGTTGCCGGTTCTACTGTTTCCAAAGCCACTCTCCACAACTTGGATCAGATAGAGCGTTTGGGGCTCAAAATAGGGGATACAGTAGTAATAGAGAAAGCTGGAGATGTTATTCCAAAGGTTGTGGAAGTATTGACCAAGATGCGTTCAGGGGGAGAAAAAAAATTTGTAATGCCAAAGATTTGCCCCGTGTGCGGCGGAGCCGTAAAAAAGAAAAATGTTGCCGAAAAGACCGATACGTCTGTTGCATATTATTGTATCAATCCAAAATGTAAAGCCAAAGATGAGAGATTTTTGGAACATTTTATATCTGTGTTTGAAATATACGAACTGGGTCCTAAAATTTTAAAAAGATTTAAAGATGAAGGATTAATCACGGATGTAGCAGATATTTTTACTCTTAAAAAAGAAGACATAGAGCTTCTGCCACGCTTCGGAGAAAAATCTGCAGAAAATATCATAAGAGAGATAGGAATTAAAAGAAAAGTTAAACTTTCAAAATTTCTCTGGGCATTAGGAATCCTGCATGTGGGAGAAGAAACAGCCAGAGACTTAGCGATTAATTTCGGCACGCTGGAACGCTTAATAAAAGCAAATCTGGACGAAATGAATGAAATAGAAAATATTGGCATAGCGGTATCCAAAAGCCTCTATAATTTTTTTCGGGATAAAAATAACTTAAACTTTATAAAAAAATTAGAGAAAAACGGAGTAATTGTTTTAAAAGAAGAAAAGAAAAAAAACAACAAATTTTCAAGACTTACTTTTGTATTAACTGGCGCACTTTCAAACATGTCTCGCGAAATAGCTAAAGAGAAAATAATCGCCCTCGGCGGCAAAGTTGCAGGGTCTGTTTCTAAAAACACTTCTTATGTAGTGGCTGGACTTGAGGCTGGTTCTAAACTTACCAAAGCAAAAAGCCTAGGAATAAAAATTCTATCAGGGGCAGAATTTTTGAAAATGATTTAAATATTTGATTTTCACTTTCCACCACATTTGCCGCGAGTGAACTTTGCATCGGAGCATTTTTGATGATTCTGGCTGTTTCTATTTTGGGCGCGGGGACAATTTTATTTTGAACTATAATTGTTTCTTTCTTTCTTTTATCATTTTTTATTTTTTCCATAACTTTTTCGTCATTTATTTTTTCTTCCATAATGCTTGCCAATACTGGTTTTTGAACCGCTTTAAGAATTTTGTTCCATGGTTTACCCAAAACAGCTGGAATTGCATAACTAGTAGCCCATATTCTATTTGCTTGTGTGTCGCCTGAGGAAAAAATGGCGCCATCACTTGCTTGAGCAGTAGCCAAATAATTAAGTCCAGTATGGCCATTCTTCGCCCATGTCTGTCCGAGCGCATTTTCGCCCTGCATAACCCAACTTGTGGCATATACGGAGCCCCATCCACCGTCACCGTTCTGTGTATTTTGCAAATAGAGACCGGCATTTAAAACCGCATTATTCGCATCAGCAATTGAAATGAAAGGATTAAGTGCTTGGATAGCCGCTCCCGTTAAATCCGCATTTTCTTCCCATGAGCCGTTTACTTTTTGTTTTGAAATGATAAAAGCGATATCTTTAATAATTATTTCATCGCTGGCTGTATATCCGGCGCTGTTTAATGGAATAAGCGCGAAAATATCATCATTAATAAATGCCGGGTCTCCAAATTGCATACCGTCAAAAGTTTTTGTAATAGTTTCAATATAATTTATATTGTTGAAAGAATATGGGTTCTGCCCAAGCGCCAGCAGTGCCATAACATAACGTTCGTTATCAGTAAGAAGTGGACTTATAGTTGCATGAGAATTAAAATATGACAGTAAAAGATCTCGAGAACTGTCCGAAACATCTCCCGCTCCATAGGCGATAGCTGCCCAATCTGTGTATAAATCTGCTCCAAATGACCCGTTTACCTCTTGCGTATTTTTTAAGTATGCTAAGGCATTTTCAACGCTGAAAATTGGCGGCGTGTATCTCTCTATTTTGCTATTATTTGGAACGGGTGATACCGTAACCACATAAGAAGGAAAATAAAAATCCTCAACAATACCGAGTGTATATGTGTTTACATTTTTAATTTCAATATTTACATTTCCAAAGGAGTCCACCGGATGAGTCGAAACAACTATTGGGTTCCATTGATCGACAAGATTTGGCAATGTTACTCCGATCGAAACTCCGGTAAGCGGATTCCAAATATTATTTTCATAATCATATTTTTCTGCCCTTGCATTTAACGGTTCGACGATGGTAATAGCGGTTGTATTTAGAACAAGTCGGTGTGATGTACCGAAATAAATTCCTACTGTTTCTCCGCCAGAGAGCACAGTTGCATCAATACTAATAAACGGCGTTAAGCCATTGACAGCATATTGCCAGTTATCACATAAATCTGAATCATTGTTTGGTAATATGCATTTTAGATAAAATGCTCCGAATGAATCAAAATATTGCAGGTCAGAAATTGCAAATGTATCGCTCGAATCATCAATAGTCTTCAAAACGGTCAGCACGCTTCTGGCGTCTACGATGTGCGCAATGTTGTTTGCATCGTTGACAGATACAGTACCGATGGCGGGAAGCGACACAGACCCGTTATAAAATACCGAATCGCCATTTCGAATTATAAATGTCGTATTCGGAATACTATACGTCACTGAAATACCGATAAAATCATGGCTGGTTTTAGTATCGGCATTATTGTTACGATATGCCAAGAATCGCGCTTTTATATTATTTACTTTGCTTGGAGTATTTATATAAGCAGAAACATCCACAGTATCAGTGTGATCGACGTTTGTGGTGCCAGTTGTCAATGCCTGATCAACAAAACTTGAACCATCCCATATCTCAAGCTTGGCCTCCATTAATGCCCCAGAACGGCGGAATTCATTAAAGAAAGATACATTTTCTATTGTTGCATTACTCGGGATATTCGGAGAAAACAGGAATTCAATATAATTATTTTCATCATAGATGCCAGTATTCGTCCAAGAAGTGGCATTGCTTTGAATACGAATATCATCACTCGCCCCCAGATCAACGATATCGCCAGCGCTAAAATCAGACGATGTTCCCGTACTGGCATCAGAACCGCCTGACACTACTATATCAACTGTTGTGCTGGCTGAAACTGAACTTACAGATAAATTATAAAAAGCAATAATTACAACCGAAACCAGAATTAAAATTTTAAAGTTATTTCTCATAATTTATTTTAACTTCCACTCGATGACATCGCCATCCTCGGGGAAATAAGAAGAAACACCGACTGATGCTTCTTTGCCATTAATATAATAAAACAAGTATTTGCCATTTCCATTATGCAGAGAATTAATATCACTTATAAAAAATCCAAGCGCCGGATAATTTTTACCCGAGAACATAATTTGCCCACTTTCATTAGCAGAAAGCAATACGTCGTAGAGAGATGCTCCAGCATAAGTAGAAAGAGGAATAGTTTCACCCCCAACAGCCATAAAAATGGAAATTTTTGCTTCTGGTGTCTCGACAGTGGCTAATTGAGACGGCAGGATATTTTTATGCGTTTGAGAAAATATAAAAAATAACACAAAAATCGCAAGACCGAAAGCAAATATAATTTTATATTGTTTTGTAAACATATTTTCTAAAACAAAAAAACTCCTTCCGAGGGGAGTTATTTAAAACACTATAGTGTTTATAATTCCTGCTCGGGATTACTTCATGATTGGTACTCGGACTCTCCTTTGTTTTTAAAACAAGAGGATTACCGTAGCGGCACTGCGGAGGAATTTCACCTCGCTTCCCCAATCCTGAAGATATTTATTTGTTTAGCACTTTCTTATCATACATCTCTCTCTAAAAGTTGCAAATGTGGATAACCCCTCACATGCGGCAAGCATGTGAGGGGTGTGGATAACCCCCTTCTATTCGTATTTTGGAGCTTCTTCTTCTATCCCAGCCATATGATTAAAACCCCTGGCGAAAGCGTAAAGTGCGCTTGAAAGGCGGTTAAGATATGAAAGTGTCTTTTGGCTGATTACTATTTTGCCCTCGTCAGCTACTCCGATAACCCGTCTTTCCGCTCTACGAGCGATAGTGCGGGCGATGTCGGATAAGGTAGCCAGTTCTGCACCGCCGGAAACGAAGAATGTTTTAATTGGCGGAAGTGTTTTTTCTATACCGTCAATAATTTCTTCCAGCCAGAAAACTTTATTCTGGGTAATTGTTTTTTGGGCACCGGCAAGTTCAGCCTGAATAGTAAAAAGGTCTTGCTGAATACGGTCAATTGTTTCTGGAATTGTTATTTTAGCCGTCGGTAAATTGAAAAATAGATTATTTGATTTTACTTTTATTAAGCCAAGAAAAGAATTAATCTCGTCTAATGAACCCAACGCTTCGGCGATACTTGAGCTTTTTGAAACTCGTTGATCACAACCGAATGTTTTGGTTGTTCCACTATCGCCCTTTCTTGTGTACAACATAAAATTTAAATTTTATATTTTACGCTATATTTCACAGACGCCCGATACGCAAGCAAATTCTTTTGAGCCGACGGTATTATCCGTCGCTTCGTAATGAGAAAGTTTAGAAAAATCAATTTTGCCGATAGATTTAGTGCGTCGCTCATATTCTTCCTTGGTGATTGCTTCGTATGGAGCCAATTGGTAGACATGATCCGATCGTGGGAGAAAAGAAAGTCCACCAATCCAGTCCCAATTTTCGTAAACGAAATTACCGACAGCTATCCATTCATCTTGACCCACATAAATAGTTGCAGATGGATTGTGCTCTACAAAATGTTCTTTTAATCTTTTCCACTCTTTCAATAAGTCTAAAGCGGATACTTCATCTTTGAAAATTGCTCCTTCTGGCGCTTTCACTGGAAATTCCAGCACAAAAGTTGTCGCTTCTTCAAATGATTGACCAACCTCGGGCAAACAGGGAACACTTTGATCTTTTGCCATCTCAAGCAACGGGTCAGTATGCGAAATTCTAACTCTTCTGATGAAATATGGAGCATACCACGGATGCATACCAGAACCAACAGACAAAAGTTGTCCGGAGTTGCCGTGCGGTTTAACACAGGTAATAGCTGTTGAAGCATTGATTCCGAAGCGTTTTGCGTATTTTTTATTCGTCTCAATCGAATCTTTCCTCAAAACATCAAGAACTTTATCGTCTCTAATTATTGCATTATCATAATAACCGGTAAGAGATACGCCAAGCAATCTTTCCGTTTCACAATTTTCTTTCCACTTTTTTGAAAGATAACCGAAATTTGTCAATGTAGACTGATATGTTCCCAAAAGCGTGGCTAACCCTATTTTCTTTTTTAGGCTGGCAAGAGTATCATGCGGGCGAATGACAATACTGGTAAGATTGCAAAATTGCTTGGAACGCAAATAAATTTCTCCACAGGGGTTCAAGCCAATTTGCCTTTCATCCTTTATTGCTTCCCATCTTCGGACGGGCAATTGCTTTTCAAGACCGGCGCGGTTGAAAATTCCACGTTCGCCGGATTTTGATTTTACCAAAGATACCCACTCATCCATAAATTCTTCAGCTCCGGGCTTGGCATTATACACTGCAGAGTTGTTGGCCATACTGCGCTGTCCTTCTGTCAAATAAAATTGTCCCTTCTTTGCATCTCGCATTTCAGCATCTTCTAATTCAGAGAGGGAAATAAGCGCGCTTCTGCGTACGCCGCCCGCCACGACAATCATTCCAATCTGGCAAATAATATCATGCATGTCCAAATTAGAAAGACGGCGGCCCTGTTTGGCCAAAATTTTACGTTTGGTAAATTCCATTAAATCCATTAATGGCTGAGGTCCCGATGCTCGACCGCCTGCGGTTTCCAAACGTGCTCCGGCTGGCCGAATGAGAGAATAATCAAAATCGATATCTTTTCCGTCAAACCAAGTCTTAAGCCCCAAAACAAAAGCATCTGCCCAACCTTCCTTATCATCCTTGATAAGATGAATGACCGCTTTTTCTTTACCTTGTTTTTTTATTTGTGGAAATTGTTGAACATTTTCCCATTCAACAGCAAAACCGAGTCCGGCACCGCACATTAAAACATACATAATCTCCCCCAAATCTTGCGGACAGGTTGGAGCAATGTAAGAGCAATTATATGCCCAAACGTTTGAATTCCTGCAAGCCCTGCCGGCTGACCACAAAAGTCGCATCGAAGGGCAAATATCTTGCTTGAGTATTGCTTGTTTTACTTCCTCGTATTCTTTGACCGTCAGCTTATTTCCAAGGTTTTCTTTCATATAATCCATATAGCGGCTGATGGTTTCTATCCAAGTTTCTCTGCGATTTGATTCCGGAATCCACCTGGAATACATCTGATAGAAAATATATTCAGAGTAAGAACTGGTAAAATATTTACTGCTTTCCTCTACCAATGCGCGCACACTCTCGGGCACCGGTCCAAAAGCCGCCCGCAATACCGAACGCTTGTTGCGGTAAAGAATGTATTTCTTAGCTGTATCAGTGAAATTCTTCTTCATTAATTCTTTTTCCACCAAATCTTGAATCATTTCAACGGTTGGTAAAAATTTTGCTCCCTTATATATGTCTACCAAATCCGCTCTTAATTTAAGAAGAGTTTTAAAGACACTATTGGCCACAATATAAGATTCATTCTCTCCGCCTTCGCCTGAGACCTCAAAAGCTTTGAAGATAGCCCGGGCAATTCTTTCCAAATCGAAAGGCACCACTTCGCCAGTTCTTCGCCTGATTGATTTTATTTTTGCTAATTCGCTTTTTGATATCTTTTCTTTTTTCATGAATTTATATTTTTGAAGTGGCTAAGATATTAAGAGGTTTTATTTCTATCTTCTTCTTTTTAAGTAGATTATAAATTCTGGGGCTTAACACGTAAGCAAAAATACTGTTCCCAAAAAGGTGGAGTATGGTGAATGGAATTTGTCCGGCTAGCGCAACTACAAATGACTGATGAAAAAATAACGGCCCAAGTGTTAGTCCAGTGACGGCATCATAAAAAAGAGTGCTCATCAATGCGAATTTCACATACTCCAAAGAATTATTTTTTTTATTTTTAAAATATCTTATTGCCCATAGCCCCAAGAGGCCGTAAGCCATTGCCGTAATTAGTGTCCATATTCCAAGACCAAAAGTTAAGAAATCATAAACAACAATACTGAAAAAACCGAAAGAAAAACCCAGAAGACCGCCAAAGATGCGGGAAAACGGCATCTGTACTGCGAGGATCGGCTCTATATTCGGCGGGCGAAAGGGAATCATGCGCACAAGAAGACAAAAAATAAATCCGAGAACGTAATTTAAATAATTTTTTTGATTTGTCTTCATTTTAATTAAAAGCTTTTATAAAATTCCTCTTTCGGAACCGCTAGAACAGTATACTCCCAAAGTTTAAAGTCGTGCAATTGTGGATAAACTATTTTTGCAACATAAAACTGGAAAAAAAAGAAAATTTGATATCTCTATCTGAATATGTCAAGGGAATTACATATAATGAAGCCATGAAATCAACGATACACTTCATAATTTCGACAATTGCTATTATGGTCACTTCCTACATCTTGCCAGGAGTGCATGTTGATGGTCTATTGGTGGCATTGGTGTTGGCTGTCGTGCTCGGGGTCATAAATACAATTTTGCGCCCGATATTGGTAATTTTAACCCTGCCGCTTTCCATAATGACTCTTGGTCTTTCTGTCTTGGTTATCAATGCGCTTCTGGTGCTTCTCGCTACTTACATTGTTCCCGGATTTTCCGTTAACAATTTCTGGTGGGCATTCCTCTTCGGGATAGTGCTTGCAATAGTGAACTGGGTACTGCAAATATTTGAAAAAAAATAGCAGGAAAAAACAAATTATAAGCCAAAAGCTATTTGTGTTTTCTTCTGAAAGCAAACTTAGCGCCCTCAACTAATGCAACATTTAATATAAGCCACCCGAGTATAAACCACATCCATACAAATGGAATAGGAGCAAGTTCAAATAAAGACCTGAAAGAAGGAATAGACATAGTGGCAACCAATACCACTACCGCGACAATAATGCCCCAGTTTAGTTTTTTGTTTGAAAAAATCGGATAAGAAAATAAAGGTTTATGCAAGCTTCGGAATGAAAATGCAATCACTAAAATATATGACGCAAAACAGACAAAAAAAACAGAACGAGCAAGATTTATTTCAACCCCGTATTTTATTAATCCATAATACATTAGGAACAACAACGATGAAGATGTTATACCGATACCGAAGGTAAGTATATTTACCTCGCTGGTAAAGATTGACTTCAAAGTATGTTTTTTTGACATTTCATGATCAAAATCTTCATCATAAGCAAAAGCGAGCGCTGGTAAACTTCCAGTAAATAAATTAACCCAGATAATTTGTAATGCCGTGAGTGGTAGGGCTATACCCGCAATCAGACTTCCGCTTACCACAAATACCTCGTCCAGCGAATTCGACATTAAATATACAAAAGTTTTTCTAATATTCACCAAAATACGGCGACCTTCGTGAATGGCCATACTGATTATTTCAAAATTATCATCAAGCAATACTAAATCAGCCACACCCTTAGCAACATCGCTTCCGGACCCCAGAGCCACGCCTATATCCATAGCCTTCAGAGCCGGAGCATCATTTACTCCGTCTCCTGTCATAGCTACCACCTCGCCAAGCCTTCGATAAAGCATGCCGATACGGAGCTTATCCTCAGGCGTTACTCTCGCAAATATCTTTTTATAAGGAATTATTTTAATAAGTTCCTCGTCCGATAAAACTTCTATTTCATGCCCGGTTATAACCTGATCTTCGGATATTTTCCAGTCCAATTCTTTCGCCACCGCCACTGCGGTTCCCTTAAGATCGCCGGTGATCATGATGACTTTCGTGCCAAGCGCTTCTATTTTTTTAATTGTAGCCGATATTTTGGGACGTACCGGGTCATAAAACGCCAATATTCCAACAAAGGTAATATTTTGTACTTCTGATATAGAAATATCTGATTTGGATTGTACCGTGGCAACTGCAATTAAACGTTTTCCCTCGTTGCTGGCTTGGATAATCCAAGATTCTATTTTTAAAAAATCTTCTTTGTTTATTTTAGCTCTAGTAAGAAGCACATCGGGCGCTCCCATTATGGTAAAAATATCCGCAGCGCGAGAAACAGAAAATTTATGGGTAGAATTAAAAGGAATAATAATTGGCGAAAAACCCGTTTGTTTTATTCTTGAAATATCAATGCCATTTTCTCTTGCTGTTTTAATAATATTAACCTCAAAGGGTTTCCCCTTAAATGACCATAAAGAAACCTGTTCATTCGGATTTTCAATCAGCACGTCTATATTCTTTACTGCCAGCTCTAATAATTCCTGACTTTTCTTATCATACTTTTTAGAATTTGTATTACCGGTTAGCAATTCGTCTGTTGTGTATATTCCCACCAGGCGCATATTTGCTTCAGTCAGCGTTCCTGTTTTATCTGTCATAATAATACTTGTGGAACCCAACGTTTCAGCGGCGATAAGCGTTCGCAGAATTCCTTTTTTCTTGGCAATTCTTTCCGCCCCCACCGACAGAATTACCGTTAGCGCTATCGGCAGGGCCTCAGGCACTGCGCCTACTGCCACGGCTATTGAAAGCACCAGCATTTCAAATAATTGCTCCCCGCGCCAGATACCCAGTATGAATATCCCAGTAACTATTACCATAACTACCGCAAAGATAATCCAAGCCAACTTCTCAACGCCTTTTTGAATTGGAGTCTTGGCCCTGCTAGTGCCGGAAACCAAACCCGCAATTTTTCCCACCTCAGTATTGTTTCCTGTCGCAACCACCACCCCTGTGCCAAATCCGTCAACGACGAGCGTGCCTGCGTGCGCTATGTTTACACGCTCCGCGACTACCGAATATCCTTCTATCAAGTTGAGAGATTTTTGTGTTGATTGCGACTCTCCAGTTAAAATAGCTTCATCCAAACTGATATTATTGATATTAATTAATCGCGCGTCTGCGGGTACTCGATTACCGTAAGAGAGTTTTATTATATCTCCCGGAACAAGCACCTCGGAATCAACTTCTTGTTCTCTGCCATCCCGAACAACAATGGCTCTATCTTTAATAAAACTGCTTAATTTTTCCAGAATATGTTCTGCGTGATATTCCCTATAAAAGCCAAGCCCCGCATTTATAATTACCGCTCCGCCGATCACAAAAGTTTCCACCCACTCTTTCAATAAAAAGGTAATAACAGTGGCCCCAATTAAGATAAATATAAGCGGACTGATAAATTGTTTCAGTAAAATAGAAACAACGCTCCTTTTTTCGTGATTTTTGAATAAGTTCTTTCCATATGTGTTTTGTCGTCCAACAATTTCTTTTTCCGACAAACCATTTGAACCTGTTTTCAATTCTGTAAATATATCGGCAACACTAATAGACCATGGTTGCGCTAAAATATTCTTACGTTCCATATGATTCGTTAATCATATCATAACTGGCGGTGTTTGTTGGACAAAGTTCGAAACTATTTCGAGCAAAATCCAAATGATTAAAACTACTAAAAAGGACTCGGCAGGGCGAAACAATCTGTCTGGGGTTTCGGATTCGCCCTGCCTCGGCTCTTTTCCCGCCCGCAGGAGGGGTCTGGGGAGGAATGCGGGCGGGTTTCGGACTGGGGGTTTTCGGAAATTCGGCGGCTATGATTTGGATTTGACCTCTAAAATTATATCATTCAAATCCAAATCATTTCTTTTGGCGGACAAATCCTGCCTCATTGTCAAAATCGTTTTTAGAAAATTATCGCGGACAGGATTTTCTATAAACGCTTTGACCGAAAAAATTACATCTTTCGAGGCATAAAGTATCATCTCGTGATATTCCATTTTCAAATACTCGATAATATCTTTTACATCATCAATATCTGGTTGTCGGCTCGAAAGATACTTTATATTTTTCGGTTCAAAGAAAGCGTCCATATACAAAAGGCAGGATTTATACCTTTTCTCTTTTTGCTCTAACACCTTAAATTCTCGTTCCTTTTTCTTGTCGAGTAGATATGTAATATATCCGCCAAGTATTCCACCCAAGCCGAGAAGTGTTAGAGCAGAGATAATTGTCTGGATGGGGTCGGTCATAGCCAGCTTTTGATTATGTCTATCACTTGTACAATTTGTGTTGTGGCAAGTGCAACACCGACAACAGTCAGCCAAAAAATTCGCGTCTGCAATTTCTCATTTTTACCGTCAAGATTTACAATAGTTTTCTCCAAACTGGCAACGGCACTTTTCAAAGAGTTTATTTCAATAACTGCTTTTTTAATGCGGTCATTTGCAGTAGCCGCAAGGTCGCGGTCAATTCCGTTGCCAGTTTTAATTTCTGGAAAATCTTGTTCGTCCATAATTTACAGAGAAATAATTGTATTATCCGAATTAATACTACTTTTCGGGCGTTTTCTTCTTTTCTTTAATAGGTACCAATTCTCGTCTGCCTAAGTCCCATTTAAATCCTTCAGGTGCCAATTCCCCATGTCGGCTGAAGGACATGAAGCCCATTTCTTTTACTTTCTTTAACTCAGAAACAGCGTCTGCTCCAATAGTAGTTGCAAATGCATCTTGAATTGCGAACATCTTTCTCGATGCAGTAATATGATCTTCCCTATATTTTTCTGATTGTTTTTCGTCTTCAGATTCTAATGAAAGATAATTATATGTGCTTCTATCACCAACAGCATCCATATAGTCCAGCCAATCGTTTCGCAATTTCTGGGTCATTTTTTCATCGTATCGGTATTGAGCCGTAAGCTTATCAAACCAAGGACGCATCAAGTTTTTGTATATGTAAATTTCATCTCCTGAAATAGCATCAGGGAAATCAGTTTCGTTTGTTATTTTGTCTTCAAATTTTGATTGAACTTTGAAGACAGTTTCCTCACTAATTACAACTTCTTTTTCCTTGGTTGTGACGGAAATGTTTTGCTGTGCTTTTTCTTTGTTGCGTGCATAAATGAACCAAATTATGGCACCGATAACAATTATCCAAAGTGGTATATACATAGTTTTAAAATTATTTTAATAATTCTTCCATTGGAACGCCTAACGACTTGGCGATTTTTTGGATTGTTTGAACACTCGGTTTTGTAACGACACCACCCTCAATTTTTGTAAGGGTAGAGTATTTGATATTGGCTTTCTTCGCCAAGTCGTCCTGCGTTAATCCTTGTTTTGCTCGCACTCTCTTTATGTTTTCTGATATAGTTGCCATAGTATGCTACTTTTGATAGTATAGAAATATGAGTCATTACTTTCTTTGCTCACAAAACAAGC
>MFUU01000021.1:5555-25234 GCA_001785805.1 Candidatus Nomurabacteria bacterium RIFCSPLOWO2_01_FULL_39_17 | reverse complement strand
AAAAAATGGATTATATTTTGTTCCCGGAGATTCTATTATTGCTTGAGATGCGGCATAGGCAAGCTCGTTGAAAGTTCCAACAATGAAAGAATTAAAATGATAGCGCGAATTCAAATTATCTTCCGGGTTTATGTATAAATCCTTAAGGGGCAACTCTTTATTCACATAAGTTTCGTTGACAGTTGAGTTTTCTTGTTTACTGGTCTCGATTTTTGTGATGATATATTCTACGGCGCGCATATTTTCATATGTATCAGCAATAGTTTTGGTTATAAGCTTGTGATATTTATTTTTAAGCCAATCACGAACAAATTCATTTGGCACACCGACATAAATAATACCCATATCTTCTTTTAAAATTGAGGTATTTCTAAACCAAGTGCTGAAATTAGCCTTTGAAATTCCGGCCTCAATCTCGGTTAGACAATTTTTCCAAAGTTGTTTAGTATCCATGTGTTCCACATTATACTACCTATTGAAATATGTAAAACTCCGACAACTTATTAACTATGTTGATAATCTGTGGACAATTATAGGCGTTAGATAATTTAGGCGTTAGGCTCTAGCAAAACATAAAAGCTAATACCTAGAGCCTAGTTGCCTAATGTTCTTTTTTATTATAGTATCTAATCATGTCACGAACATATCAGCCCAAAAAGAGAAAAAGAGCGAAAACGCATGGATTTTTAGCAAGGTCTAGAACTAAAAACGGCAGAAAAGTACTTTTGCGAAGGAAGAGAAAGGGACGCGCCAGACTTTCAGTCTAGTTTTTAAAGTTTATAATGTTCTAAAGTTTGTAAGGTATTTTCTTTATAACTTTATGAACTTGATTACTTTCAACTATTTTTAATTATGCTTCCCAAAAAAAATAGAGCCGGTAAGAAGACAGTAGAAAAAATTTTCAGAGAAGGAAAATTTATTAATTCTCCCTGTTTAACTTTCAAGTTTATATCAAACACCAAGTCTTCTACTTCGCGCATTTCCTTTATTGTGCCTAAAAATATCGTTAAACTTGCGGTAAAAAGGAACTTATTAAAGAGATGCGGATACGTAGCCCTGGGGAAACACATAAAAGAAAACCCCGCTTTATTGGGCGTTTTTATATTTAAAAAATATCAAGACGATATTTCCATATTAGAAAATGAGATTAAAAACATTCTTCATAGGGTTAATTAATTTTTATCAAAGAAATATTTCTATTTTCACAAAACGAAGTTGTGTTTTTTACCCCACTTGTTCGGAATATGCAAAAGAGGTCATAAATAAATATGGAATCGGCAAAGGAGCCTATCTGTCTTTAAGGCGTATTTTGCATTGTCATCCATGGACTACCCCTCGCATAGATAACGTTCCCTAGTTTTATGTTTTCACATACGCCCCGTAGTGAATTTTGCTAAAAATTTCACTACGGGGTAGAATTAGAAAATGTTGTCTAATATATGGGATATAGTTTTATATAAGCCGCTTGTAAACATTCTGGCTTTTTTAATTTCCATTGTCCCCGGAGGTGATGTTGGTGTTGCCATTATAGTCCTTACCATTCTTGTTAAAGTGATTCTTTATCCCCTATCCCAACGCGCTATTGTTTCTCAGGCCAAGATGAACATGCTGGCCCCAGAGCTTAATAAGATAAAAGCTAGCGGCGCCAGCAAAGAAGAACAAGCCAAGCTTACCTTTGAACTTTATAAAACCAATAAAACCAATCCCTTTTCCGGGTGTCTTTTGATTTTGATACAAATACCGATTATCTTTGCTCTATACTATGTTTTCTTGAAAGGAATGAAATTTGATAACGGGATACTTTACAGTTTTATAAAAGCCCCGGAACACATAAACATGCTTTTTCTCGGATTTTTCGACATTGGCGGCAAGAGCCTGATTCTAGCGATTCTGGCTGGATTTTCTCAATACCTGCAAGCGCATTTTATGCCTCAGCCTGCGAAACCGAAAGAAAAGACCGGCTCTTTCCAAGAAAGTTTCGCCCATAGCATGCAAATGCAGATGAAATATATCTTTCCATTTCTGGTTGCTTTTATCGCCTACAGTGTTTCCGGCGCGATTGCTCTATACTGGCTCACGAGCAATGTATTTGCCGTAGGCCAGCAGATTTATGCTAATAAAAAGAAGCATTTAGATATTACCCCTCAATAAATTTATGGACAAAAAAGAAATACAAAATTTAATAAAAGAATTGATTGAAAAAACCACAGTATTGGTAAAAGAAATTTCAGTTTTGGAAGAAGAAGCTTCTCTAACCAATACCAAAGAAGGGACTAGTGTTACATATTTTGGAGTTGAAGTACAAGAACCTCACCTCTTTATAGGGCATAACGGAGAAGGACTCTTTGCTCTTAACCACCTCGTCCGCAAAATGATAGAAAACAAAATACCTAAAACAGAGAAAATGGAAATACCGCAGATTATGATCGATATTAACGGCTTTCAAAAGAAGAGAATAGATAATCTCCGCGCCGTGGCGCACATGATGGCGGAGCGAGCTCGATATTTCAAATCCAACATAGAAGTTGACCCAATGCCCGCTTTTGAACGGAGAATCGTGCACGAATTTTTATCTACGGCGACTGATTTAAAAACCGAATCTGTCGGCTTCGGCTCTTCTCGCCGAGTAGTTATCAAATATATAGGGGCAATATAAAAATTTGGGTAAAAAATAAAAAGGTATTTTTTATTTTAACTCTAGTTCCCAAAGAAAAGAATCTTTTTTGTTCACAAAAAATAAATAATTTTCACTCTCATCCAGCGCCAATTTTATGCCGTCTATCTCCTCTCCCTTAACCAGCACCGGATTTACAAGCATTGTCGTTGTTCCGCTCTTTAAATCTATTTTCCAGATAGCATCCGCAAAAGAAACCTCCCCTTTATACCAGGCATCCGGATATAAAGCTCCATTTATAGAATTTGGCACCGCGCAATACAGAATGTCGTTCCCACCGGCCCAAACGCATTTTTCTGCCAGAGTTCTTACTCCCAATAAGTCTGAACTTCTTGTATCGGTATGAAAAATATTTAAGGACAAAGTCCCATTGCCGTAAAGAATCAATTTTCCGTCCGGACTGGTAAGCGTGGTAAGTCCGTTTATGTCGCCCAGAATTTTACCCACTGCTTTTTTGCTTGTATCCAGAAAATATAAATATCCAAGAGCGCTACCGGAAGACTTGGTGTTTAGTGCAATTGTTTTTACATTCGGCCAAGACGGCAACCACTCCGTGAATGGAGAATCAAAAATCTGGACTTTCTTGCTCCCCAGAAAATCGGCAGTGACCCCCACTACACCATCTCCTGAGAGGAATAGATAAAATATCTTCTGTGTGTCAGGAGATACGCTTACATCTGTAATGTTTTCCGGTAAGAATATTCCTTTGACTTCGTTGTTGTCAGTTGTATCTCCGCCCAACAATTCTTTCGGCAGTGCTCCGACAAAAGTTTCTATGGTTCTCGCGTCTTCTTTCAAATAGCGCATGATTACAGACTCTCCTTTATTGGCAAAATACGCTTCATGCACCTTTGGTATTATTGTGGTTGAAAACTTGCGTTCATCAATGATATCCGCGAAGGTCTGGTAAATATTTCCCGTTGCTCGGTCCACATACCTGACTGCCCTCGCAAATTCTGTAGGTGGAGGAGTAGGTTTTAGACCCCCCGAATCCCCCTTAGCAGGGGGAGCAGGATTATTTCCTTCCCCTGATAAAGGGAGGGAGGGAGAGGGATTTGGCGCTTCTTTAAACCTTTCTTTCATAAAAATTCCAAACCCGGCTATCGGCATGCTGGAAACCTTTCTTAATTTTATGGCTTGTGTTTCTAGTTCTGGCGGAGGCACATAACCAGAAACATCGGCCGGGGGGGTCGTGGTCGGTGGCTTCGGTGTGGTTTTGCCGAAGGGGTTAAAGATAAAATCAAAATTTGTTCCCTCGCCTTGGTCGCCCCGTTGACCCCTATTGAAATACCAAAAACCAAAAATGATTATTATTATCGCCAGAACTATTATTAAAATTGTTAAAGCTTTTTTTGACATAAAATTTTATTTGCCATCAATTGACCAATGCCAGGGCTCAGAAGCTAAATTATAAAAACCATATCTTTCAGCATTTGTTCGTAACCAAACAAAACAGGGGTTACTAGTTGGATTAGTTCTTGGTAAAAATATTCCATCACACTTCAGATCAACAGCTAAACCGCTTTCGTGACGTGAATTACCTGGGCGGGCAGTTGGTGGGTCACACTGATCCGCTGGTTTTTCATATACAGTAAAATTTGTTACCGGCACACCACAAGTAGCTCTTCTTCGTTGTATTTGGCCTTCTCGTGTTCTTAATCCAAAACCTGAGATTTTAATTTGTGGAGATTGGGCCCACGCGTCTCGAATCATTGCTTGTAAATTTCCACCGATTGTATTACATACAATAAAATTTCCACCCGACGTTCCTATACTGACCACTCCTGCGGTGCAAGTATTTACAACTCCGCTCGGTGGGCTAGATGAAAATCCAATTTCTGTCGGAGCAAGTTCCACTTCGTCTTCTATTGTAATAGTCACCCCCTCTATATTTAAACTAGTTTTAAGTAAGTCTGGATTTATGGTATTAAGGAGGACATAAGAACCGAGAGCTAGAAGAAGCCCAAATAGAGCATTTCTAATTCTCTCTTTGCCGTGCTCTTTATTAGAAATGACTTCGCTGGTCATATACTCTATTCCGCCCATGAAAATCATAACCATTGCCAGCACCGCCGAAAGACCGATAATGATTTTTATCATTAAGTTCAAGTATTTTTCCAAAGCATTGGGACCCGCCGTATCAACATTTACCAATGAAGTTGAAAACGGGGATAAAAGAACATATTGTTCGCAAGGATAATTAGTAGCGGTAGTCGGATTATTTCCATTATCTCCTTGGTTGAACCTACAAGGCTCGCTCGGGTTGGCGCCATCTGCTTGGACATTAAATACTGGGCTGAAGATGCCCGCTAATATAATAGATATAAAAATATATAAGAAAAATTTTTTCATTTAATACGCTATATTTATTTCTTTTTTAGCCGACTGGTAAATTTTACCGGTATTTTCTATATCCAATCGCAGTTTTGATGCGCCGCTCGCCCCTGCCTGCGCTTTGAGTGGCATTAAGCTTTTGCTGTAAATTGGAATATTTACTGTCCTGTCATTGATAGACCAGTTAAATATCAATTCCGGCCTTCGAATATCCTTAGGAGAAATAAAATAAGGCGCCGCCAAGATGATTTCCTCGCTTTTTATTTGATGATTGGCGGATAATGCGTTCTCCCATATTATTCCGAGTTCGGCATCTTGCCTATAGAAAAATATTTCAGGTCTGACTGTTCTGATAGTGATGTTTGATTGAGAAGAATATTTTTGGTCAACGGTAGAAACCGTTACACTTATACTCTCTGAATTTTCCAAATAATCGTTCACATAAGCGAGGAAATTTTTACCATAACCGGATTCCTTCGGCATATTATTGTCGCCATTTTTCCAGACATAAGTCATATTTTTAGGGTTTACTAAAATGCTACCTACTTTTATTTCAGGCATAGCTACCACTTTTATTTCACTGCCATCGGTGGGCATCGCCTTGCCTTTGTAAAAAGGCGGAACATAAGAATCATTCGCCTGCCACAGGAGCACCATAACAGCCGGTCGTATGGTTATATTTTTATTTATTTCCCCATCCGGCAGGAATATTCTTACCAAAACTTTTGTCTCGACATTGGCGGCCTTGGCAGTTACAGAAAGAGATTTCTTGCCGATTCCAGACAGAGTACTCTTCCCGTCCACAAACCAAGAGATTAAAACATTGTCCAGATTTGCCGAAAATGTAGATAAAGTGATAATTGTATTTTCATACGGAGCAGGACTTGATGGATTTATATTTACTGAGATGCTTGATGAGTCAATTGCCAATGCCGAAGATATGCCCATAGACATAAACAGAGCTGGTATTGCTAGCAGGGATAATATTGAAAATCTTAATCTCATAATTTAATTATATACTAAATACAATTATTTTCTCTATTTACCCACCTCGCTTGCCTCAAGCTCTTCCTTGGCTTTTTTTATGGATAATAACTGCGACGGATCGGAGGTGATGATTTGGTCTTCGGTATAAGAAGCAATGACTTTTATCGCGACATGCTTCAATCCGGCGAAAAATATGCCTTCCCCCACACTAGATTCCAAGAGCAGATACTTCTCCTCGTCGGTAAGGTTAAAAGTTTTTTGCAATATATCGATAGTTGAGGGAGACTGTTTCAAAAGAAGCTGAATGGAAGAGTTGGTGATTATCGGAACTCCATAAGTAGACTTCATAAAATCTGCCGCATCCTGGGTAATAGTCGCCAGGCCCAAATAATACTTCCTGCCTCGCTTGGCCATCGAGTACAGGAAAGACGCGGTGTCTTCGGACTTCATCATCCACCACGCCTCATCCACCACCAACAGACGCTTTTTAAGATTTTTACGGATAGCGTTCCAAATGTAGTGCATCACGATATACATGGCGACTGGCTTCAGCTCGTCTTCCATGTCGCGGATGGAAAACACAATAAATTTTTTATTTATATCAACGTTGGAAGGTTTGTTTAAAAACGCCGCCCAAGAACCCTTAGTGTACTTTATCAATCTTTGCACAACCGAGTCGCTTCCTTCCATGCCCGCCAATACCATTTCAAAGTCCGAAAGAAGCGGAGGTTCAATGTTTGAGAAATCAGATTCGGGAGTTATATCTTTTATAGCATAAGTTTCCGCAATGGCGCGGTCTACCAGAGTATCTTCCTCCGGTGTTAATCCACCGAGCATCAATCGGAAAAGTCCAACCAGGTTGATGATATTTGAACGAAGCACGTCTTCAGCAGTTTCATCTTCGCGCGGAATCGGCAAGTCAAAAGGATTAATATGATGATCCGAGGAAAGAGAGATATTAAAATACCTTCCGCCAACCGCTTCGGAGAGATATTCATATTCCCTTTCTGGATCTATAACTATGATATCCACATCAAACATTAAAGAACGCAGGATTTCCAGCTTGGTGGCATAAGATTTTCCAGCACCCGACTTGGCGAAAGTTACCGAATTGTAGTTCTCTAGCGAAAATCTGTCGAAAATTATCAAAGAAGAATTATGCCTGTTTAGGCCGTATAGAATGCCTTTGTCGGAAGTTAGGTCCACGGAAACGAAAGGAAAAACGCTAGACAAAGGTTCGGAATTTAATTTCTGATGCACATTCAAGAGGTCGGTGCCTATCGGAATGATGCTTTTGAAGCCGTCCTCCTGTTGGAACAAAGCCGGCTTGATATATATCAGCTTTGACTCAAGGATTGATTTTATTTCATTCTCAATTTTAAAAAGTTCCAAATCGCTGTCGGCATATATGGTGATATAAACGCCGACATCAAACATTTTCTCCTGCGCTTGCATTAAATTGTCCCGCAGGCCCTCCAGATTCTCGAAAGCGGCATCCAGCATCGGGTCGCGGACCATTCCTTTCGACACCCTGACGCTAATTTGACTCTGAACCTCGGCTACTTTCTTTTGGAATTGTCGGAGAACAAGCGAAGTATCTATCGGATGGACGAAAATTGAAACATCAAAAATTTTATCCAAGTTAATTATCGGCGAGAACCAGTTGTCGGTTAAAAATCTGGGGTAAGATATTATAAAAAAAGTGCGCGCTATTTTATCGCCCAAATTTATCGACTTGGACTCTATTTTTAGCGCCGACGGAGCAATGATGTCCTGTAATTCAAGGTTGGCCGACTCATAAATGTTTTCCGGCAAAACAGCCAAGACTGAAGCATTGACTTCATTGCTTATTTGAGCAAGTCCATTATCTTTTTCTTTTTTACCAAATAATTTATTTAAAATTCCCATTGTTATTAGGCTTTAGCTTTTAGGCTCTAGGCTCTAGCTTTTTGCTAATACCTACCGCCTAATGCCTAGCGCCTCTTCTATTCTAACTTTATCTTTCCTTCCAATTCTCCGGGATTGAAAACTTTATAAAATACTTCTACGACCTCTTCGGTACCGAGCTGGGCTGAATTTATTCCGCAACGAGAGAGTCCTTGTTGTATCACGCTTACTCGCTCTTCCAACTGCGACCTTTTCTCCTCAAAGTCTACTTGTTCCATTGCCCGTTTTTCTTCTTTACTGCCGCGGAAAAACAATTTGTCCCAAAACTTAGTTTCCGACTTGAAAGTCATATGGGTATAAGGTATTACTACGAAGAAACTTTTTGTCATTATGCTTACCGTTTCGGTAAAATTTCTTATAAATTCCATGTATTCATTTGTCTGCAACTTGAGCAGTGGCTCGCTCTGTACTTTCATTCTGTCGTCTAAAAGCAAAAGATACGGCCGAATGTCCAGTCTTCTTGATTGTATTGAAATTTGTATAGGAAAATCGAGGGTGTTTAAAAAACTTTGGAACTGCAAGATGGTTGCCTTCTGTTCTTCGTCAGATTTCAGCGATAAGTTAATTGAGTTCGCCAAAACCATAGCTCGAAGGTCGCCATTTTTCAGCACAATAACACCATCACGGACTTCCTTGATTGGGACAAATTCTTGAGTTGCTTTGGCATTTAGGGGCATAATTGTTTAGGCTTTAGCTTTTAGACTCTAGGCTCTAGCTTTTTAAATGCTAATGCCTAGCGCCTAGCGCCTAGGTGCCTGTACCCTTCTTCTTACTTGAATCCAACACATCCAGACTCCAAGCCAAATCTCTTAATTTGCTTCTATTCAACCTTGCTCCCGATTGATTCATTAATTCGCTTTTCCCTTCATTTGTTATTTGTCCCTTTTCGCCACTCTTTCTTCTCTTCCAGATGTATAACTTGCTCTGCGTAATGTATTTTAAAAAAGACTGAAGCATTTCTATAAAAGGCTTGTTATTCGGCCGGTAAAAAGTAAGCGTGAGAGAAAAAAGAGCAATGACTGCCATCGGAAGGAGACCTAAGGCTAACCCCAATAATTTATATAACACATAACACAAACCCGCTCCGCCCGCCAAATAAGCGAACTCCTTAAAGGTAAAAGGGCCGAAAATTTTGTCTTCTATGTCTAAAAATTGTGGTACCTTAAATTGCATAGGGTAGGCGCTAGGCTTTAGGCACTAGGCCCTAGCTGTGAAATTAATTTATTTAAAATTTTCATAACCTCTTCTAATAGGCAATCTACTCTATTATAGTCTAATTTGGCGCTTTGTGATAATCTTTTTGAGATTATTAGTTGAGTTTCTAGTTCGGCGCCTGATGCAAAAGCAATAAGTAAAAATCTTCTAAATTCGATGTTTCCTCCACGCATTTTTCCTTCTGCTATATTTGAAGGGATGGAAATTGCGGCTCTACGAATTTGTGAGGTTAAGCCATATATTTCCTCCTTGGGGAATTTTTTTGTTAGCTCATAAATCTCAGTTACAAGTTCTATGGATTTTTGCCAAACAGTCAAGTCTTTATATGTATTCATATCTAATGCCTAAAGCCTAGCGCCTAATGCCTGTTTATCTATTCCTCCGGTGATAAACGATAAGGGTCTTTATCTTTAGGATAATCTGTTGGCTTTTTCGGTATTTCAGTAGTAGATGTTCCGGAAGGAAGTTCTTTTGTTTTTGATAGATTTTCCAATGTATGTTCCGTATTTGTTGCCGGGGCCTGGAAAGTGTCGGTTAACTTCTGCGCCAATATGGGATGTGTTTTCCCGCCTGCCTGTCCGACACGCTGAAGCGAATCTTGCGGGCGGGCATCAGTTGTGCTGAAAGCACTGCGGGCAGGCTCTTTCGTTTTCTGAGGCATTATCATATTAGGAATTTTTGGTTTCACTGGCTCTGGTGTTGGCATTTCTTCTATTTCTTCGTCAAGAGAAGGCTCTTCCCCAGCTGGAGTGTTCATTAATTTTAGCAATTCTCTAATTCTGAAAAATACTTTCTCATTTATATCTTTTACAATTTGAGAACCCTTTGTTTTATCTAGATGGAGTTCACGAGTCAATTCACTCTCAAAATCTTTTGTAGGGATTAAACCCATCATTACAAGAGTGGTGTTTTGTTCTAGTTGGCCCATTTGTTCTACATTAAGACTATATTGTTTTCCAATTTCTATTAGGGTGTCTGTATACTGGGAGGACAAGATAGCTTCTTTTACTGCTTCAGGCAGAGTATCGAATCTTTCTTTTATTAATTTTGTTGTTTTTTCATCCATAATTTTTTACTTGTGATTAATTTACCTAACGACTTGGTGGAGTAGTGTCGGTGTCTTTTTTTTCTGTCATTTCTGTTTTTGGTCTTATTGTTTCTGTGATTCCATGTGCCACTTCTTTTTCTTTTCCAGGTTCTACTCTACCCTTTAGTGCTTCTAGAATTTTTTCTTCAGAACTTTTTCCTTTAGCTAATTTTGCTATCAGGTTTTTATCTTCAGCAAGGAAAGAAATACTAGCTTGCGCTTGCGCTTTTAATATATCTTTTATTGTGCCGGCGAGACCTCCTAGTGGTATTGCCAGCGCGGCGCCAATTGCAGCTCCTATTGGCCCCCCCATTGCCATTCCCACTACTGCTCCTGTGGCAATAGTTCCCTTTCCAGTACCTGAAAGCGAACCCCTAAGTATTTCATCTTTATAATCTCTCCAGCCTTTTTTGATTGCTTGTCCTTTCTCTATTTTTTTATTTGGGTTTTCAAGACTCAAAATGTAAGCTTCTCTACGTTGCAGGTTGGTTTGTTCTGCGTTTAGTGTGCGGGGGCTTTCATCTCTTTCTACGCTCCCAGCATCAATATTTTTTCTGGTTATTCCAGCTTGTGCTTTTAGAAATTCCGTATCTCCATGTTCATAGGCTTCTTTGAAATATTTTTCTTGGTCTCCCTTAAATCCACCTAAATGTTGTCGTGCTTGTTCTTTGTCAGCTTCGTATTGTGCTGCTCGAGCGTTCTGTTTGTCTTTTGGTTCATTTTCTCTTTTTGCTTTCTCATCTTGCGCTCTTGCTGCTGCTGGAGATAGTTCATAACTCTTTTTTATCTCTTCTCCTTTTTCATATTTTTCTTTATCTCTCTGTGCTCGTCCACCCTTTAATTTTTCTGTACTCATGCCAACCATTCCAAGTCCTCTGTCAAAATTCATACCAGTTTGTTTTTGAGTAAATTTACCCAATCCTGTTTGCCTAAAATCAAAACTATTTTTTGCCAAAGAGTTTGCCAGAGCAAGTTTGCGCTGCGCTCCCTTGTCTCCACTTGCAGCTTTTATACGAAGTTCGTCATCATTAGCAACATTTCTAGCTTTCCTGCCCACAGTATTACTTAAAGCAAACGCTGCCCCGCCGGTGGCGGCGCCGAGCGCGAGCCCGCCCACCATTGCTCCGCCCTTCATTATCATCTCGCCGAAAGCTCCCCCGCCCTTTTTGGCATAACTGGCCGCTTTCAAAAGCAGGGATAGGATTATCACCGCCGGTATGACCACCATCAAAATCTTTGCCGTAGTCTCGTTGTTTGTTGCGGAAGGTTTTAGGAAACTTGGCCCCATGGCCCCTATTATTTTTGAAATCAGGTATAGAAAAAACATAAATATAGGAGCCATGAAGGCTGTAGTCAGGAGTCTTTTAAACCAGGAAGACCAGCCGAAACCTTCTATTTTATCCAGAAACGGTATGGTTGAAGAGATAAAAGCGAAAGGCGAGAAAATTATCAATATCCAAAGCTCTATCAATCTTCCGAGGAAAGATATGCCGGCAATAAAAAGCGCATAAGCGGCAAATAGGAATATAGCGCAGGAAACAAAAATTATTCCAAGGTATAAAGAAGCGCCCACAGGGGGGCCCTCTACTGTACGCACTTCGGTTGCTATCGGGGTTTTTGTAGCCAGACATAATGCATATGAACTTGGGGGAATACTTCCGACTGTTGAACAATAAACCTCATCCGCAGTACTATAATCAGTGCCAACCGTTATTGTTCGTGTCCCCCTATCAAACATCTCTGGTGTCATCAACCTAGCAGGATCAAAACTGCTTACAATCGCGCCTCCGAAATCTTTCTCTGGCAGGCCCCCCTCAAAATTTTGATCATACGGACGGGGTGTTCCACCTGGGCCGGCTACGCTTATCTTGTTATAAAAGATTAAAGCTAAAATATTTGAAGAGTCAATGACAACTTTCGTGAAGAACATACTGAAGTTGATGATAAGCGCTATGATGATTATTCTGGAAATGACTTTCTTGTTTTCGTGTCCCAAGTCCAGAATTATCATTACGGCGGTGTAAAGCAGGATGAGTATGAAAAAGATATTGGACATGTCGCGAACTATTTTCCAAGCCTCGGATATAAAACTTGCGGCATAGAGATCTCTGCTTAAGGTAAGCCCCAACAGGGCGTTAAATAAATTACCAACGATTGTTAAAATAAAGGCAGGCAAGACGAAGAATAAATAATAAGATGCTTTTACAATACATCCTTCCAGTGAGCCATTGAAAAATCCTATACAGTCAAGACTCTCTACGCCACTTTTCAATGCTGAAATTTCTGTTGATTCTGTTTGAGCATATACAAGCATGATTGGGCTAAAAAATCCGACTAGCAGAACAAATATTAGGATATAAGGAATTATTTTTTTCATTATTTATTTCTTAATCATTTTTATTTAAAAACCAACATCTCCACTGCGCGTGTAGTCTACATTACTTGCTTTCCAAATAGTCCTGCACCTTATGTCTATGGCCACATTAATATCTCCTATGTCCATAGCATTAACCATCGGAATTTCCGGGAACATTACAGAATCAGGATTTCCATAATAGTTGGGCGGAACGATGACGGAACCAGTCTGCGCCTTAAATAAAGGTGAAGGCCCGGTTCTGCCCCTGTTTTCAACTATTAACTCTCCTTCCGCGTGTCCGCCAATTATGGGCAATTCACAGAATGTTTCTATCTCTGTTTTAGTTTTTGTCCGAGGTGTTGTGCATGACTGCTCTTTTGAGCCAGAATTCGAAGTTGTCGCTGTGCAAGAACCCGGTAAACCAGATCCACTACTACCATCATATTGTCTTATCCAAGTGAATGAAGCAGGAGTAATATTTGGGTTGGCGGCTTCTCCCACTCCCGTAGGTGACCCCCATCCTTCTGAATCTCTTTCTACGACGCAGGTTGTATTTAATTCTGCCAGATAATCGTATTCATTTAACAAAGTTTTCAACTGAACCCGGGTTTTTTCTATACTTGAAGAGCTGGAAATTGATTCTCGTATTGCCAGATAACTCCTTCTTAAGGTCAAAAGATTTCTTTCTCCCGTTGAACCGGGTGTGGGCTCTGTGTAAGATATTATTTTGCCATCACTATCTCTTACGGCAAAAGATGAATCTAGGCTGGTTGAAATTGATTTCAATCTCAATAAAGTTGATGATTTTTCTCGTCTGGCGTCGGTTAAAGCTTTTGTCTGATCAATCAGAGTATCCAGCTTTTTTATTTCGTCCATAAAGATTATTCCGCTGGGGAGAGATTCTGCCATTTTGGAATCCACAAAATCTTTAAAAGAAGCAATCACACGGCTTAATGTGCCGGTTACATTGTCTCTATCATCCTTGGATGTGCCGGTAAAACGAGCTTGAATAATATCATTTACCTGCCGGCTTTTTTCATCATCCAGTCTTTTCTCCCAGCCCTTATCCGGTCCCGGCAGGCATTGGTCCAATGTTTTCACTTGATTTGGAATTTGTTTCATCCATTGAGCGATGCCGGCAATCTTTGACGGGTCAGGATCAATAATGCGCTGGTCATAACTCGTATCCCAACCTTTATTGTCCATCAGCAACAACTCTTCTTCCGTGTTGGCTATCGCGCCCGGAGTATATATTTTATCGGCAGGAACAAAATAATATTCTTCTGGTACTACGCCCGGAGGACTAGTAACTATCCCTATGTTATATGGATCAGTATATTTACCGATGACATCATCGATGATAGCGCCATCCACAGGATTTTTTATAATCGTTCTTCCCGCCAATTCTCTCTTGAAATCAGCGACACTTACTATCTCATCCGACCTGTTTCTCCAATCATCATCGCCGTTTGTGCCGTCGGGTGAAACGCCCAGCGACTGCCCTTCATAAGTCCAATCATCCGGCGCCGGACCTATAACGCTTGCCAACGCATTTAATCCTTGATTCATAAATTTATTTATAAGAGCGTCAAATACCGCGCTCAAACTGTTGCCGAGCGCCGCCGAAAGCTCTCCCTGTCTCTGGGTTGTCCCCAATGCATTCATTATGGAATTTGCCGCCACCGCCCCCGGAGTAGTAGTTCTTAACCTATCCGGTGAGCAGGTATTCTCCTCACTCCAAGATGATTGTGCTACATCTCTGGCTGAGTAATATCGTGACTGCCAAGCAGCAAAATCTGTGTTATATTTTTCATAATCAACAACGCCATCAGTTTCGTAAGTACTTAATTCTGGGCGTTCTGCCATTAAACTAGCCGGAGGATTGAAACTAAAAATTGGTGGATTGTAAGGGTTTATTACTAATCCATCTCTCGGCTGACCATTGTCATCTAGACAAACTTGCGGAGATAGAAATCCTTGACCTTGTTGCAGGGTGCTTCTTACCGAATCTGCCACTGATTGGGTTGTTCCCGCCAGATTTCTTCCCAACACTTCGGTGGCAATGAAAGAGAAACCTATAGGATTGTTCTGCGGGTATTGGGTATTTAAAAGAAAACCATTCCATCCCCCGACATTAAAATTTTCTCTATATGCCCGCTGATACGCCAAGTCGGGTACGGTAGTGGCAACACTCAAACTATAGCTCGCATTGTCCTCAAACTGTCTTCTGTAGCTGTCTAACACTTGCAAGGCATATTGCCGGCCGAAAGGAAATCTGTTTGGGTCATAACCAATCCTGTCTATAAAATTTTTAATTTGGCCCTTGGCGATGTCTTTGAAAAAAGATTCCGGGTTAGTCAAAAAAAGCGGTTGGCCGAAATGCTCGGTATTTATCCAACCCACCGTGCTAGCCGTTAGGTCGGCCAGCATTCTTCTGGCGATGGTCTGTAGCGTGGCCTTGAACACCTCTTTAGCTACATTTTGTACTGCGATAGCCACACCTTTTACGGTAGCTGACTTTTCTATAAAACCATAAGCTGTTTTTATCCCATCCCAGACCGCGCCTACTGGATCCACAAACTGCGCCTCTGCCTTTTTAGGTTTAGTGAAAAAAACCACAAACGGAACCATTATAGCAATAATCATCAAAGAGGAAATGAATTTTTGTATTTTTTTATTTTTGAAAATCATTATTTTGTCTTTATTATACGATTCTTTTTCTAACTGTTCAATTTTTCCTCTATTGTATTTGCCATTTCAACGACGGCTGATTGCAATAAATCCGTATTTTCTTCAAACTTACTCATTCCGCCCATGGCGATGATAGGATCGCTAGCATAAAATTTTATGTCGCTCAAATTTTCCATCAATCGTTCCAATGCATTTATAATGTCCAAATGCAGTTGCGAAATTTCAGACGGGGCACTGACTTTTATCATCTCATTAATGAATTTTTTTGTCTGCTGTATTATCGGATCAAGCTTGGACAATGCTTCAACATTTACATTTTCTCCATTGTTCACGAATTCTTGCAAAATATCTACAACATTGCCCTTGATGGGGTATTTAGTGTATATATTGTTCATGGCGTTGTTGTAGTTTTTAAAAGCCTGAACGCTATTATCGCTTGAGACTTTTAAATCAGAGAGCGTAAACACTTTCTTGACGATCGGGTTCTGTATTTGTTCAACTAAAGAGTTTGTTAATTTATCTACTGTATTTTGGTTCACCGTGCCGGCTTGGTTTAGAGCGGCAATAGTAGAGAAAAGTTCTCGGCTAAACTTATCAGTCTGGGTCAGATTTTCTTCTATTGTATTTGTATTGTCTTCTATTCCAGCACTAGTTTTCCTTTTAGCTATTTCTACACCGTCTTCCACACCATCATTATTTGTATCTTTTTTAGTCAGGTCTGTACCCCATAGTCCCTCTTCCCAATCCAAAACCCCATCTCCATCTGTGTCTTTATCTACCAAATCCCCAACCGACAAATTGCTATAGGCCAAGCTCTCTTGCCCGGTACTGTTGTTGAAGTTTTCGGTCTTTGTTTTTAAGAAAAAAACGAACAAAAGAAACACCACCGCCAAAACGATTAAAAGAGTCCTTTTATTCTTTAAATAATCTAATTCAATTATGACTTAATTATACCCCAACACTTAGTCAAATCAAAGATTAAGTGTCTGGGTATAACATTATTTCGCAAGCGC
Source organism: Candidatus Nomurabacteria bacterium RIFCSPLOWO2_01_FULL_39_17 (assembly GCA_001785805.1). Lineage (GTDB taxonomy): Bacteria > Patescibacteriota > Minisyncoccia > Phycocordibacterales > UBA9973 > UBA9973. Next base: position 8,930 of record MFUU01000021.1, on the reverse strand, counting down.
AAGCCAGTCTTTTAACCCCAAATCCTCTGCTCTTTTGTCTTTTAAGCCAAGTTTGTATAATTTTTCTCTCGGAATTACACTTTTTAAGTTGCCGGAGAGCTTCTTTCTCTTATGCGCAAACCCTGCGCGAACTATTTTCCAGAATTTTTCTTCGCCTATTTTATTTTTTTCAAATATTTTTCGAGAGATGTTTTTTATGGAAATTATAGCCGAATCCACTTCTGGCGCCGGTGAAAAATATCGCGCCGGCACCTTCATTATCATTTTCGGCTCTCCATACGCCTTTACCGAAATAGAAAGCAGGCTCTCCTTTCCATCACGGGCGATTATTCTTTCAGCCACTTCTTTCTGCACCATCAGCGCCATGGAAGTTGGCTGGTTCTCCGTTGTGAGAAATTTCTTCAATATTGCGCCGGTGATATTGTAGGGAATGTTGGCTATAACTTTGTAATTTCCCAGTTCTGCACTTTTTCTCAGGATATCCTGCTTCGCAACGTTACTGTTCGAAAAAGTCAGAACTGCTTTATTAATGGGGATTTCTTTAATTTTTTCGAGCAGGGAATTACGCTTGGCAGTACGTAGCGAGAAAAAATTTAGAGAAATAGAGTTAATATCAAATTTCAAGATGTCGTCGTTTACCAACACGAGAATATGTTCACCTATTTCTTTTTCGAATTTTATTTTCAGGAATTCAAAAAGTTCGCGATCTTTTTCTACGGCAATGACAAGCCCTTGCCCCGCCCCAGCGGGGCAAACTTTCTCTAGAAGTTTTTTTGTCAGTGCTCCTTTCCCAGGGCCGATTTCCAGAATAATATTTTCCGAGGAAATTTCCCCTGCCTCAATAATTTTATTCAACGCCGGAACCGATTTTAAAAAATTTTGCCCTAAGGATTTTTTTGTTTTGTATGTTTTCATGATTTTGATTTGCTAAAGCCTCAAGCCTAGAACCTAATTGCTATATTATATATAAATGGTTTTTATTCTATCTTTCTCGGGTTTCTCTAATAAATCTTTCGGAATATCGTTTAAAAACTCTGATGGGGCATTTATTTGGCACGAACCGAAGATGGTTCGAAAATTCGCGAATGATAAAAATAATTTTTCCTTCGCGCGCGTGAGCGCAACATAAAAAAGCCTCCGTTCCTCTTCCTTGTCTTCATCTATCTTACTGTCTCTCTCGTGCGGAAAGAGTCCATCTTCAAGTCCGGTGATGAAAACATATCTAAACTCAAGCCCCTTCGAAGCATGCACGGTCATTAATTTTACCGCATCTATTTTCTCTCTTTTTTCTTCGTTAATGAGCATAGAATCTTGGTCCGAGGCCAATGCCGCATCTTCTAAAAGCCTTTCTACGCCTGTTCCATTTGGCAAACCTGCCTTACCGGCAGGCAGGTTGTCATATTTAAGCGCAAGAGTTGCCAGCTCTTTTATATTTTCAAGTCTCTCCATATCTTCCTCTCCACCCTCCCCTAATTCTTTCTCAATACCGGATTTTTTAACTGTGAATTTTATCACTTCCGATGCTTTTGCATTTCCTATCTTTTCTTTTATTTCTTCAAGTGTTTTATAAAAATTATCAACTTTTATTTTCACTTTTATAGGCAAAGAATCTAAGTCTTTGGCAAAAATTTTCGCCAAAGTTACTTTCCCAATTCCCCGCGCAGGGAAATTTATTATTCTTTTTATATCCGACAGGTTTTCGGGATTTAATGCGGCTCGCAAATACGCCAAAGTGTCTTTTATTTCTTTTCTTTCAAAAAATTTAATACCCAGAACCTGATATGGAATGTTATATTGCAACATTGCCTCTTCCAGCGCTCGGGATTGAAAATTGGCGCGATACAGAATTGCAATGTTACTTAAATCTGGCAATCCTGTCTCTTCCAATTTTTTCTCACTACGTACCGCCAAGCGGAATTCCTCGTTCGAAAAAATTGAAGAGGCAGGATCGCTTGGAGAAGTTTTTTTTGAGGAACCGATAGTGCTTTTTTGAATGGTGACGTTGCGAAGCAGGATATCCTGAGAAAAAATACTATCGGTTCCTCCCATAATTTCCAGAATTTTTCTCGCGATGAAATCAGCCTCATCGCTCTCATTTAGCGCTTCGTAAAGAGAAATTTTTTCTCCCGTTATATTTTTCGTAAACAAATTTTTCTCCGGGCGGAATTTGTTCTTCTTGATTATTTCATTGGCCGCTTCCAGGATATTTTTCGTTGAGCGATAGTTTTCTTCCAATAAAATTATTTTTGCATTCGGGTAATCCTTCTCAAAGCTTAAGATATTTTTTAAATTTGCTCCGCGCCACGAATAAATGTTCTGATCCGCGTCTCCGACTACGCAAATGTTTTTATTATCTTCCGACAGCAGGCGTGACATTAAATACTGAACCTCATTGGTGTCCTGATATTCATCGATGTGAATATATTCCCACTTGTCTTGGTAAACTTTTCTGATTTTCTCGTTTTCTTTTAACAATTTCACCGCTTTTAACAGCAAATCATCAAAATCAAGGCTATTTTCCTTGTTTTTTCTGGTTTCATAAAGACGCCACACTTGCGTTACTACTTTACCCATAGTGGACACCCGGTGTCCACTATTCTGGGCAGAATCGTTTGCTTTTTCTTCATATTGGGAAAGATCTGTAAACTTTCCTTTTTCTCTTGAGATGATGTTCTTTATTTTCTTCGGCTCATACTGTTTCGGGTCAAGTCCCAATTCTTTTAATATCTCTTTTATAAATAAAACTGAATCTGACTCGTCTAAGATGGTGAAATGCCTAGTTAGTCCCAAGGCTTTCGCATTTTCTTTAATAATGTGTACTCCCAGCGAATGAAAAGTACTGACAAAGGGCACGGAGTCGGGGATGCTTTTTCGGATGGTCTGGCCGGGATAGGGACCCGGAAAACCGAGGACCTCTGAAAAAGGATTGCCGACGAAGTTATCTTTTATTGCAAAACTAATCCGCTCGCGCATTTCCTTCGCCGCCTTGTTGGTAAAGGTGACAGCCAGAATTTTATCGGGAGACACTCCTTCTTTTATCAAATTTACGATTCTATGCGTTATCGTCTTGGTTTTTCCGGCGCCCGCGCCGGCAACTATAAGAAGCGGTCCCTTCATATGAAGCGCCGCCTCTCTCTGCATATTATTGAGTCCTTCCAGATGTTTATCTTGCACTTACCAAATATAACACAGATTATTTACTGCATCCTGGTAATCTCATCCAGTATTCCGTCTCCTCTTGGCATCCCGGCAATTTTTTGCATCGCTCTAGCTACATAATCTTTTATGCTTTCATGTCCCCATATTGAATTATGCGGACTGATCCCGGCTTGTGTCTTTAGCTGGTTGAGTAAAATTAAAAGACGATATACAGGA
>MFUU01000021.1:0-5542 GCA_001785805.1 Candidatus Nomurabacteria bacterium RIFCSPLOWO2_01_FULL_39_17 | reverse complement strand
ATACAGGAGATTCTGCTGGCGTGCCTTCTAGAGGTATTCTCATGAAGTCTGCCGCGCGACTGGCCGCTACCCTGTTCCATTCTGAATAAGTGTCAGTTGGGAAAAGATCGTGAAGTACTGCATCATATGCAGCACTTACGTGTCCTATCGTCGCATCTTGAAGATGATATGGATTCCCCACATCTTCGAAAACTCGCCTCACATAAGGAGAATAATTTGTTCCACGATATCCAGGTTGATAATAGTCAGGAGGATAACCACTAACCCCTGATCGTCCACCAGAAAACGCTTCACCTCTCGGTATTCCAGAGCGAAGACGCCCACCATATAAATAATCTTCTGGGGAAGTAACCCCTGAACGTCCCCCGGAAAATGCTTCACCCCTTGGTATACCAGAACGAGTATTTACATAATCCTCCACAGAAGTGACTCCCGATTGTCCAGTGGAAACAGGTTCTATTCTGCCCCTTGGTCTTACCACATCTTCTGGAGCTGGTCGTGGTGGTGTGGTTTCTGTTTGTACTGGTCGTGGCGTTTCTACAGGTTCTGCTGGAACGGGTCGTGGTGGAGTTTCTGCTGGTGGTCGTATTGGTTCAGGAGTATCGGCAGGCTGTTCAGGGGTCGTCGGACGTCCGGGTCCGGCTAGGGGTTGTTCTGGCGGCGTAATATGTCCGCCGGCACCCGAGCCTTCTGTCACCGTAGAAACTATTTGAAAATCATTGTTCCCTTTATCTACCGCTACTTCAGCAAATCGTCCATTGAATACTGCATGACCATTTACTGTGGTGAAAGCCGATTCCGCGGGAGAGCCGTCAGGAATAATTATTTGTCCATCGGGATTTATTGATACTGGGATTACTCGTCCATCGTCTAAAGTGACAAGCATTTTTAAATGACCCAATCGCAATTCTTCACCGATATTCACACGAACATTTCCATTAAATGCTTCGGCATTCAGCATGCGGTTTATATTAAATGTATATTCACCATTAGCGGTCAAACCACTCTCTCCTACACCTCCCCAATGAGTTTGTAATTCGGCTCCGTCAGAATTTACAATATCGCTGTTAACAAGATGCAGACGATGTGCTACATGAATTTCTTGCACAGCGCCGGGTGCTACGGCAGGAGCGGGGGTTTCTGGCGATAGAGGTTCCACTTGCATTCTTTCTCCAACTCCTGGTATGTGTCGCAAAGATGGTTCATGGTTTATATCAACTACTTCTGGTCTTATTGCCCCTGCTCGTGCAAGCGCCACTCGAGTTGTTTCTGAAGTATCAGGTTGCTCTGGTCCTCCGGCTAAAAGTGCCTCTCCTGAGCTGTGTAATCCTCCAACCAATCTTGCGATAGATGTTTCTATCGTTCCCGCCAATGCTCCGCCAACCAATCCTCTACCGAGTGCCTTGGCATAAATAGCGGCAACTGCTATTTCATCCACTGTTCCTGCTTCTGTGATGAGTCGATCATAGTCTCGCAGAGCATTTTTCCATTGTATTCCATTCAAAAGCTGTAATTTTTTCTCAGTTTTTTCTTTTGCAGAATATTTTTTATTTTCATCTATCTTTTTTAGATTTTTATCTAATTTCTCTACCGCTTTACTTATATCCCATTTTATAATTTTTTGAGCCCAACCACTTGCTACTGATGGCACTTGAAGTCTCCTTAACAAATCTTTGGGTAATTGACTCAAGTACTCATTTTGAATAGATTCGGATGTAACATTCTTGGAATCTCCAGTTTTCTCTACAACTTTTCTATATAATTCGAAAGCTTCTTCTGCTGCTTTTTCTTCATCTTTTATTCTTGTTTTTTCACTCGCTTCCTCTGTTTTAAGTTGTGCTTCTTTTCCAGCTTCTGCTAACCTGCTTATGCCCATGCCGAGCATTGTTACGTAGCGATAGGGCATAGCAAGAGTTTTGCCAGTTACGTCTGTAATTAGACGGCCATATTTATAAATATTACCCACGAGTAGGGCTGGACTCATTAGATTTGTTTTCCAACTTCCCTTTCCCTCCATTAAATCTTTAAACCTTTTTTCGTCATTCTTTGCGTCACGCGAAAAAGAACTACCCAATTCTTTCATCATACGTGCTAAAAATTTATCCTGATTCTTTATTTTAGCAAGAGGACTAAAAATTTTTGACCATGCATTATTTTTCCATTTATCTACCTTGAATCCGAAGCCCAAAAGGCTTTTTAATACCCCCGATCTTTCTTGTTCAGGAATTTGTTTTACAGCTTCTTTTACTTCTTCTTGTTCTTGTTCGATGTGTTTTTGGATTTCCTGGAGGGGTATTTCTGCATCGTCAGAGAGTTCTAGCTTTTTTGCTTTTTCTATTAATTTCGAGAATTCATCCTTGTGCTTGGAAAATGGGTCGTTGGGATCATTTAATCTTTTCCATAATTCTTTATCTGCAAAAATTTCCGGACTTTGCCATAAACCCTGGATAGGGCTTTCCCACTCCAGGTCCATTTCTCTTTTTTGTTCTTCTGTCAGAGTTCTTCTATAAGATAAAAAGTCGTGGTAATTGTTAAATGTAAGATCTTTAGCTCCCTTCAAGGATCCATCGGGGTTTCTTTCTAGACTGTTAATATCTGTGGTTTGGAAAACAGGACGAAACCTATTAGGATCTTCACCCATTGTTTCTCTAATAAATTTTCTTAAGGGGTCGTTGTCAAGTTTTATCTGTTCTTGCTCTCTCTTTAGTTGCCATGTTTTATCTTCAGCATCTGTTTGTGCTTTGCTTTCTGTGATTCCAAATAATCGGCGACGAAGATTACTCATGAACCCTTTATCTTTTTCTTTCTTTTTTCTACCCTCTCTCTCTTCTTCTCTGTCCTCGAATCCTACACCTAACAACCGTCTTCGTAATTTGTCCATGGGCCCTCTTTTTGCCCTAGTTTCTTTATCTGCGCTACTTTCAGCCGTAGCCCTTTTAGCCAGTATTTCATTTGCCGCCCTTGTCGCCTCGTCAAGCTGCCTTCTAGTTTCGGCTCTTTCGGCGTCAATCTCAGCTTGTGTTCTTGGTGCTGGTGGTTGTTCTGGTCCCATATGTTTATTATATAAAATTATTGATAAAATTACTTCATGGTTTTAGGAAGCCGTGCCTCCATCTCGTCCAATTCCGCTAATCTTTTTTTTGCTCTTTCTATGGTCTGGAGGAGCGTTTTCAAAGTTTTTTCTTCCTCAGGCGTAAGCCCCCCTTTCTCGTCTTTTGGTTTTAGATTTTTTAATTCTTCAGGCGCTCGAGCAATAATTGTCTGGTTCCCAACCTCCGGATATCTTTCTCGTAACTGGCGGCCTACCCCGTCTAAATATCTTTGCAACTCTTCGTTGCCGGGGAATTTTTGTAGCCATGCTTTTAGCACATCCCTTGCGCCGAGAAGTTTGGCTAGGTCCAAGAGATCCCACATCTCTAGAGAAATTCCCATATCTGCAAGCTCTGTTCGTAGTTTTGCATAATCTTCTTTAGCAAGTCGTTTGTTTTCTTCTACACCCTTAACCTCGAGTAGTTCCGCAATCTTTGGCATTTCAGTTTCCAAAAACTTAACCATCTCTGAATTTTGCGGGTCAATATCCCTCTTCAAATCTCTAACCAATATTTCTGCCCAGAATGCGAGCCTTTTTAGTTGCTCAAAATTCAAATCTTCCAATTTATCTATGTCGCCCAGTGTTATGCCCCCATACGCCAACTCTGCTTTGAACTTAGCAAAAGCGGGATGCTCTTCTTTTTTTTCAATTCTGACAGCAAAAGGCGATGGAGATTCCTTCGTGACTCCGTCGATATCTATAGCGGGTTCCTCAACGGTAGCAGCCAAAGGTTTTTTACCCACCCTATTTTCATTTTTTGAAATCTCCGGTAACATTCGCGCACCCTCCTTTTTTCCAGTGATTTTTCTTATTTCTTCTCTAATGGCCTTTAATTCCGTGTACAGTTTATCTAAACCCACCTTGTCTTCTGGGTCATATGCTTTTACTTCCGCAAGTTTTATTTGTTCCTTAAGACGTAGTTCAACTACTTTAGCTTCCGATTCAGCTTTATCTTTTTTTCTTTGTTCTCGAATATGGCTTATTTTTCCATTAAGATTAAAAAACCATCGTATACCCGTTCCGTTCGCCTCAAAATTTCTCATTTCACTGCTATTTAAATTCCATAGCGCAGAGAGTTGTTCATCCGGCATCTCCTCTAGATTATCCAGATTATAGCCGTCTGCTTTTAATCTTGTTTCTAATTCAGCGATTTTTGCCCTTTCGTCTTCGTCAATTTTTTTTATTTCTTCTTCCACATCCACTAGTTCCGTTAATAATTTATCTAACTCTCCACCAGAACCTTCCACCTCTTCTGTATAAACTAATCTATAATCTCTTATCTTATCTTCTAGTTGGTATTTTCTCACCAGAAGTTCCCCCATACGATTATCTGGCAAACGTTCTTTTGGTTTTTCTCCTCCCGTTTCAACAACGGGTACTGGTTTACCGCTTATGAGGTTTGAAACTTTTAGATTTTGACCTGGATTCGGCTCTGGCATAGTTTTATAGCAATAACATTATATAATCTTTGTCTTTTATATGCTAAATTTTACCCTAGATCCTTACTATTATATACTATTTAAATTAATTTGTCAAATTTAGTTTTCCACCCTCCGATTGACTTTTGCCCTATTTTCGGCTACCCTATTCTAATAGTCCTGAACAGAAGAATGAGAGATATTGACTAACTTGCCGACCCGATAGTAACCATCGTGAGAACCTTTGTTTGCAGTACTTATTGGTCGTCCTGTAATTCTACCCTTGATTCGACTAGAGAGGATGTGTGGTTATAAGCTTATAAACACAACATCCGAACGACGTCGAAATATCGTAATCGATATTTTATAAGGCTAGAAAGGCAATCTTGCGATATTCGTTTGTCTTATAAAACCTAAATTTAAAATCATTGCTCTATTTTTGGCATTTTCCCTTTTGTCTGGGGCGGTTTTTTTGCCTCTTCAGGTGATGGCCGGCTTCCTGTCTTCAATTTTAGGTAGCAAAGTTTCTGCCAATACAGACGCTCTAAATTCCAATCAAGAAAATAAAAATTCCCAAAATATGACGCTTTTACAAGCCAATGTTTCTTCTATATCAATTTTTCAAAGTCAGAAAGCCAAAACCAAAGATAGCAAGGACAACGACATTGATATTAACTCAAATGTGAATATAGTTAATAATAATGCCCTTAGTTCTACTGGTGTTTCCAACGGGAGGGACGACATAGATTCATCTTGTGGAGAGATAATTGTTTATACGGTAACAGAGAATGACTCCATTTCTAAAATAGCTTTACTGCTGAATGTTTCTGAAAATACTGTTCTAGCGGCGAATAACATGAAGAAGAAACTTGTGAAAGATGACGTGCTTGTCATTCCAGATGTTTCTGGTGTTAAAATTAACGTCACTAAAGGACAGACACTTCAAAGTATCGCCAAACGTTACAAGGTTAATATAAATGATATTGCTTTTTGTAATGGCATTGCGCCAGACACCAAACTTGCGATAAACGAT
>MFUU01000020.1 GCA_001785805.1 Candidatus Nomurabacteria bacterium RIFCSPLOWO2_01_FULL_39_17 | reverse complement strand
AGTGCCGTAGTCGCTAATGGCGGCGGAGTTCGCGGACAGCACTTGCACTACACCGCTTGAAGCGGATTTTAATGCGCCAATTTTCTTTCCGCCGGCTTCGGCAAGCTTGCTTGCGCGAGCTTTAGCATCAGTGACCGCATCGGTCAAGAGTTCTATACGCATTTCAGGAAGTTTGGAATAATAATATTCAAGTCCAGTGGTAGAGAAGAGTATGCCCTTACTGATGATAAGCGAACTAGTATTTTTCGATAAATCCGTGATTTTCTGCACGTCTTTCGACTGGACCTCTATATTTTGCGTTAAATTATAACTTTTCTCTGCCAGGTTGTTGTTGTCGTAAATTTCATACATAAAAACTGGCGCGATATATATAGAGTTCTCAGGGATACCGTTCGTGCTTAAGAAATTTTTAACTTCTTTCAAGTCATTGTCCATTTTCACATAGCCGTCTTTAACATTTGAAAGTTTAACCACGCGAGTTATAGTCGAGGTCCATTTTACTGTATCGGAAATTACCGCTTTCTTTGCGCTGCCAGTAGTGGAGATATAGTCTGCGGAGCGAATATTATAAAAAGTCAGAGACGCAAGTCCAGCGCTTATGATGATAGATATGCCCAATATTAAACCAAAAACCATCAGATTTTTATTTTCTTGTATGACTATATTTTATAACAAATTTTAGAGAGATGCAAGTTTCTAAAATTTGTGGTATAATATTTCTTTATGAAATACGATATTAAAAATCTAAATCTAGCAAATTCTGGAATGATAAAAATAAAATGGTCAGCGATTGACATGCCGGTCCTTGCTGGCATTACGCTTGATTTCAAGAAAAAGAAACCGCTGAAAGGAATCACTATTGGAGCATGTTTGCACGTAACTGCTGAAACAGCGAACCTGATGATTGCGCTTAAAGAGGGTGGCGCTAAGGTAGGTCTTTGCGCTTCAAATCCGCTCTCAACTCAAGACGACGTGGCAGCAGCACTGGTAAAAAACTTTAGCATTCCGGTTTTCGCCAAAAAAGGAGAAAGTAAAAAAGAATATTTCAAGCATTTAAATGCTGTGCTTGATATGAAGCCAGATGTAACGATGGACGATGGGGCGGACCTAGTTTCAGAATTACATTCTTTGCGAGAAAAAGATATAAATAAAATTTTAGGTGGTACGGAAGAAACGACAACCGGAGTTTCTCGCTTGAAGTCAATGGAAAAAGGGGGGACATTGCTTTTTCCAGTTGTTGCGGTCAATGATTCTATGACCAAGCATTTTTTTGACAATCGTTACGGCACAGGGCAGTCCACTATTGACGGCATTATACGCGCAACCAACAGATTGCTCGCCGGCTCGGTTTTTGTTGTCGCCGGCTATGGATGGTGTGGTAAAGGACTTGCAATGCGGGCTCACGGAATGGGAGCAAATGTAATTGTCACAGAAATTGACGAAGTTAAAGCTATTGAAGCATTGATGGATGGTTTTCGTGTTATGCCAATGGTCCAGGCGGCAAAGGAAGCTGATTTTATTTGTACTGTTACTGGCAACATAAATGTCGTCGGACAGAAAGCATTTAAAGTAATAAAAAATGGATGTGTAATTTCAAATTCCGGGCACTTTGATGTCGAGATTGACCTTAAAGTGTTAAATAAAATTACTAAAAACAAGAAACAACTTCGCAATTTTGTGGAAGCTCATGAATTAAAAAATGGAAAGACAGTATTTGTCCTTGCCGGTGGAAGGCTGGTGAATCTAGGCAGCGCCGAGGGACATCCGGCCTCGGTAATGGATATGAGCTTTGCCAACCAAGCACTGGCAGTGGAATTTATCCTTAAAAATCAAGGCAAACTTTCTAGTTCCGTACATATTCTACCGGAAGTTTTAGACAGAAAAATAGCCACTCTTAAGTTACGTAGTCTTGGGACAAAGATAGATGTTCTCTCCAAACAACAGAAGAAATATATGTCTGGCTGGCGTGAAGGCACCAAATAATTATGGTTCGAAAAAACAGAGGAGAAATTTTAATAGTTGGTCCTGTGGCTATAGATACTATTGCAAAGGAAGAGTCTTATGGTGGTACAGCCGCCAATATGTCTTATGGATTAGGCATACTTGGATTAGAACCCATGCTCTTTTCCTCGGTGGGGGTGGACTTCTTGGGAGCTTTTGAAAAACATTTGAAGAAATGCGGAGTTGATTTACGAGTACATATAGATAAAAAAAATAAAACCGCACACTACTATGATGTTTTTGAATCATCGAAAAGGCAGAATGTTTTTCATCTAAATGCTTATAAAAATATAGCCAAAGTTTCTTTAGATAAAATTGTCCCCAAGGAAGATATAAAGAATGTTACTTTCGCTGTCTTTTCTTCCAGTACATCAGCAAGCACAGTCAAGCATATACAAAACTTAAAAAAATATTCACCCAATGCAATTATTATCTTTGACCCAGGACGGGAGATTATAAATTTTTCTAGAACTGGGCTAACACGGTGTATGAATCTCTGCGATATTTTTATTGTTAATGAAAATGAGTACAAACAAGCAAAAAATATATTAAAGAAAGATCTCAGACAAGTTTTCAAGGGAAAAATCATTATTGAAACACTGGGAGAGAAAGGCAGTATAATTTTCGATGGTAAAAAAGAGATGAAAATAAAAGCAATTCGCCCTAAATGTGTAGTTGATACGACGGGGGCTGGAGATGCGTATCGAGCGGGGCTAATATTTGGTCTTTGGAAAGGTTTTTCGCTTAAAAAAGCATGTACCATAGGAGCTCGCCTAGCGTCAAAAAACGTTGAATATATGGGTTGTCAGAGGTATTAGTCTGATGTATAATTCCCCTTATGTTTTATAAACACAATGACAACTATACGGTAGAAAGTGTTACTTCTGGACACCCCGACAAGATATGTGACCAGATATCGGATGCTATCTTAGACGCGTATTTAACGCTAGACCCCAAGAGCCGGGTAGCCGTAGAAGTATTTGGCGGACATGGCAAACTCGTAATAGGCGGAGAAGTGACTTCAAGAGGGAAAGTGGATTATGTAAAAATCGCGAGAGAAGTTTACAAAAGCATTGGTTATGATGATGAACTTGAAATATCTGCCCGCATAGTTACCCAATCCCGCGATATAGCCATCGGAGTAGATACTGGCGGTGCAGGGGATCAGGGAATAATGTATGGATTTGCCACCGACGAAACTGTAGCATTTTTACCGAGAGGGGTAGTATTGGTGCACAGACTTGCAAAAAGATTAGAAGAAGCTAGAAAAAATACAAATGAAAAAGACAGAATAAAATGGCTAAAACCAGATGGTAAAACACAAGTCACCTATACTCGTGGGAAATTAAATACTGTATTGGTAAGCGCTCAACATTCTCCGGAGGTAAAGTTAGAAGAAATAAAAAAAGAAATAACTGAGAAAATTATTTTCCCGCTTCTTTCTGAAGAAGAAAAGAAAACAGTGAAAATAATTATCAACCCAACAGGGCAATTTATCCAGGGAGGTTTCGAGGCAGACACCGGACTCACTGGACGAAAAATAATGGTAGACACTTATGGAGGACTTATTCCACATGGTGGCGGGTGTTTCTCCGGGAAGGATTCTACAAAAGTTGACCGTTCCGGTGCCTATATGGCACGGTATGTAGCCAAGAATTTGGTCGCAAGGGGTTATGGCAGAGAAGTGCTTGTGTCTGTCGCTTACGCTATCGGTATGGCCGAACCCCTAATGATAGAAGCTATTAACGAAAGAGGGGAAAATTTAGCAGAAATTGTTCGAAAAAATTTCGACTTTAAACCACTTTCCATCATTAAAAAGTTAAACCTTCGTAGTCCGATTTTTCGCAAGACTGCTACCTATGGTCATTTTGGCAGACGCAATATGCCCTGGGAGCAGATTGAGAAAATAAATTAATGCTATAATCTAACAGCATGATATTTAATTTCAGTTTCGGAGATATAAAAGTTGTACTGGGAATCATTGCTGGCCTAATCGCTCTTTCAGCATATTTAGTCTACGTAATTTCAATATTTAGGGGTGGATCAAAACCCAACAGGGCCACATGGTGGATTTGGTCTTTTATGGGCTTGATTTTGGCTTTAAGTTATCAATTCTCTGGTGCCTCCAATACAATTTGGGTGCCCTATGTTGAGTTTTTAGGTCCTTTAATTATTGCCATATTATCAATCAAGTATGGCGAAGGTGGATTAGACAATAAAACAGATCTGATTTGTTTATTAGGCGCTACCATTAGCATTATTCTTTGGATTATTTTCAAAAATCCAGTTGTCGCGCTTATCACTAACCTTGCCGTAGATTCTTTCGCTATTGTACCGACGATTAAAAAGTCATATTTAAGACCCGAAGGGGAAGACTTTTGGGCTTGGTTTGGAACAGGGCTTGCCGACAGCTTAAATATGTTTGCGGTTGAAAGATTTTCCTTTGCTATACTTATATACCCCATTTATATGCTTGTTTCCGACTTGATAATAATTGTGATACTTCTTTTCAAGAAAAAAGGTATAATGAAAGATATAAGTTTTCTTACCAAGCATGATTAAGTCATGAAAATATACGTTGGGAAAAGCAAAACACACGGAAAAGGACTCTTAGCTTATCGGGATATTAACAAGGGGGAGACCCTTTTTACTATTAGGGGCAAAAAGATTAATTTTCTAATAGACAACGAAAAAAGAGCTAAAATTGCGGGGTACAACTGGATCGGTTGGGGAAAGAACACATGGGTAGATCCCATAAAATATGGTCTTTATTTTAACCACTCTTGTGGCCCGAATGCAGCTATTGAAGGCAGGGTCAAGGTAGTAGCCATAAATAATATTAAAAAGAGCACAGAAATTACTTTTGATTATTCTTTAAATGAAGCCGACATTTTTTGGCATATTAAATGTGATTGCGGATCAAAAAATTGCAGAAAAACCATAAGGTCCATACAATTTTTACCACCCAAAGTTTTTAACACATATAAAAAATATACACCAAAATATTTCAAACAAGTTTTCCAAAAATTCCACATTTCTAAATTCAAGGATTTTGAAAGGCTTAAAGTAGCATGGGTAGGTTTTATAAAAAGAGGATTTAGTGTATAATATAAGTTATATGATTGACAAAAAATCTGAAATTTTCTTCACTGTATTTTTATTATTAATTTTATTTTCTGTTGCAATTACTTATTATCGTTATGTTATTCTAAAAGATTTTGTTGTCCTCACAGATGAGGAAGCTTTTAATGAATCTTTATTAGAAGAATAAAAAATGGAAACAACGATTCAAGCATTTATAGATATATGCCAATGGGACACAGCCCGATTCTTGATTTTTTCAGATAATGTTTTTGGAACACTGATTTATTATTCTCACTTTCTGGCTCTTATATTATCTCTGGTTGTGGGTATGTTTGTATTCTTTAATGGCAGAAAGATTCTCATCAATAGATTGTTATCTCTGATAATGATATTGTTTTCTCTCTGGGTGTTTTTCGATCTTATTTTATGGGCCAATGAAAAAGATTATTTTATTATGTTTTTCTGGTCTGTGATGCTGATTATTGAACCACTGATTTACGCTCTGTGTGTCTACTTTATTGACGTTTTTATTGAGAAGAAAGATATTAGTCTTAGAAAGAAAGTTGGCATTTTTTCTCTTTTGTTGCCTGTTATTATTTTATTGCCGACAAAATTCGCTCTTGTAGATTTCTATTTAGGTAATTGCTACCGAGAACCAACTGAAGGACCCATAGCTACTTACTATGTTTATTTGATTGAAATTATCTATTCCCTTTGGATTTTATTCTTTGCAGTAAAAAAATATTTAAAATCTTCTCCAGAAACAAGACGGCCAATAATATTTATTACACTAGGTGTGGTTTTGTTTTTATTAAGTTTTGTGTCGGGAAATATGATAGGAAGTGTTACGGATAACTGGACATTGGCACAAGTCGGTTTGTTTAGTATGCCGATATTTGCAGCCTTTTTGGCTTATATGATTGTTAAATTCAAAACCTTTAACGCAAAAATGTTCGGCGCCCAAGCCCTTGTCTTTGCCCTCGGATTTTCAGTGTTGGGTATTATTTTCATTCGTACTATTGATAATGTCAGAACTATTGCCAGTGCCACTCTCTTACTTATCATTGTTGTTGGTTATCTCTTAATTAGGAGCGTGAAAAAAGAAATTGAACAGAAAGAAAAATTACAGAAACTAGATATAGAACTTGAGGCTTTATTAAAGCAAAGAGAGAGCTTGACTCACCTTATCACCCATAAAGTTAAGGGCTCATTTACCCACTCAAAATATATTTTTTCAGGAATACTGGACGGCAGTTTCGGCGCTATTTCACCAGAGCTTAAAAAGATAGCCGAAAAAGGTCTGGAATCAGATAATACAGGCATCAATACGGTTGACTTAGTCCTTAATGTTGCGAATATGCAGAAAGGAGTTATCAAGTATGATATGAAGAAAGTAGACTTCCGCGATATTGTTCTAAAAACTTTATCGGAAAAGAAAGTTACTATAGAAAACAAAGGGTTGAAATTAGAACAAGAAATCAAAACAGACGAGTGTTTTACGCTAGGAGACACTTTTTGGCTTAAGGAAGTCGTAAGCAACTTAATTGAGAATTCTATGAAGTATACCAGTATGGGGAAAATTATAATCGGGCTTGAAAGACAAGAAAATAAAATACTATTTTATGTTAAAGATACGGGTATGGGCATAACTAGAGAAGATAAACAACATTTATTCACTGAAGGAGGACGAGGCAAGGATTCAGTGAAAATAAATGTGGACAGTACGGGATATGGTCTGTATACAGTAAAATTAGTTGTTGAAGCGCATAGAGGTAAAGTTTGGGCCGAGTCCGATGGGGTAGGCAAGGGTTCCGCGTTCTTCGCGGAGTTAAACGCTATTTAAGTCTTTTGGAGTTATGCGATTTTAGAGCACGGATATTTTTTTACTAAAAAATTTCTCGTACTCGCGCCGTCGCGCTCCCAAGCCTCTAAAATCACATAACTCCAAATCTATTTTGTGTTATAATATAAAAATGACCTGGGCGGCACAACGGCAAATTTTCTATATATTTATCCTTGTTGTTATCCTTCTGGCACTTGGTTCTCTGATAGGTTATCCATTCTTTAATGACCCTCCATCTTGCCAGGACAACAAACAAAATGGAAATGAAACGGGCGTGGATTGCGGTGGTTCATGTGTCCGAGCATGTCTTTCGCAGGTTGACCAGATTTCGGTTATTTGGGCCCGTGCATTTAGGGTTGTTCCTGGTCGATATAATGCAGTGGCATATCTTGAGAACCACAATACTAATACCGTTGTTAGTAAAATAAAATATAGATTTCGTTTTGCCGATGCCAATAACATTTATATAGGTAAACGGGAGGGAGAAACAACTGTTCCAGCTGGAGGGCATTTTGCCGTCTTTGAAACAGCTGTAGATATTGGAAATTCAATTCCCATCTACACTACCTTTGAATTTACCGAAACGCCCCTATGGGTTACAGTTCCGAAAGAAAAAATAGATCAATTAAGAATTGCCGTTTCTGATATAAAATTAGAAAATACAGATACTAGCCCGATTTTATCCGCTATCGTAAAAAACAACTCGCTTCTTATTATTTCCGAGATAGATGTGGTTGTGATTTTATATGACGAGAAGGAGAATGCTATTTCTGCCAGCCGTACCTACCTAGAGAAACTTTCCGGACAGGAAAAAGCGGAAATTCGTTTTACTTGGCCGGAACCAATCCCCGGGAAAATAGTTACCAAAGAAATTATTCCGATCTTTGATATTTTTTCCGTAAAACTAAAGTAATTGAAATAACTCCATGGCAGAACAAGCGATTAAAAGAATAGATCCCGTTAGAGATTATTTCAAACAAACCTACAAATTATGGAAATTTTGATAAACTCGGGAAAAAAGATCTCTAATGGGATAGATTGGCTACTTGTTTTTTTTATTGTTCCGATAGTTCTTGCCGGCCTGGTGACCATGAAATCCTTCGCATTGTCTGAGAATGCGGGCAATTTTTTTGACAAACAAGTCATTTGGGTAATACTGTCCCTCATAGTTTTTTTTATATTTTCTTTTATTGATTTTCGTTTTTTAAAGCGCACCAATGTTTTGGTTTTTTTATTCCTTTTATTTTCTTTTTTACTGTTGGTACTTTTTATTTTTGGAAATATTTCTCACGGCGCCCAAAGTTGGTTTGCTTTCGGCGGATTTTCTTTTCAGCCGGCTGATATGACAAAACTTGTCTTAGTACTTATCCTGGCAAAATATTTTTCCCGCCGGCATGTAGAAATCCGAGATATCAAACACATTTTTATTTCCGGCTTTTATGCGCTTATTCCCTTTATTTTAATATTGTTTCAGCCGGACTTTGGTTCCGCCCTGATTGTATTTTTTATTTGGCTTGGCATGGTTTTAGTCTCCGGAATTTCTAAAACCCACTTGTTTTTTGTTTTTTTGTCTGTTGTTTTAATTTTTATATCATTTTGGTTTTTTGTTTTTGCGCCATATCAGAAAGCTCGAATTGTAGACTTTGTAAATCCTTTGGCGGATATTCACGGTTCCGGTTACAATGCATTTCAATCTACAATTGCTGTCGGTTCCGGGCAGATTTTCGGCAAGGGTCTTGGTTTCGGCACGCAGTCGCGATTAAATTTTTTACCAGAGTATCAAACCGACTTTGTGTTGGCGGCCTATGCCGAGGAATGGGGTTTTATGGGTTCAATATTAATTCTCCTACTTTATGGACTTGTTATTTGGCGCATTCTTTACGCTGCTTCTTTCGGCGCGACCAATTTTGAAATACTTTTCGGTATGGGCATTGCTATTTTCTTCATGAGTCATATACTCATCAACATTGGCATGAATTTGGGACTCCTGCCAATAACGGGTATACCTCTGCCTTTTATGAGCTATGGCGGCTCGCACCTTCTGACCGAATTTATGGGACTGGGAATATTAATGAGTATGCGCAAGTATGCTAGACCGGCGCATCGGGACGATATGCGGAATGAGTTTCTGGGTTTATGATTAATCAGCTTTCTGGCTTGCTAGCTATTAGCTAGTTAGCTATAAGCTAAAAGCTAATGATTATTATTGACGGAAAAAAATTACAGAAAGAAATTTTAGATAGAATAAAAGATAAAGTATCAGCACTTGTTTTTGTTCCGATTTTTTGCGATGTATTAGTGGGGGATAACCCTGCGTCAGCGCAATATGTGCGGATGAAGGCAAAGATGGCGGAAATAGTGGGCATAAAATTCCACAATGCAAATTTCCCCGCTTCCTTCACTACAGAAAAATTGATACAAGAAATAAAACTTCTCAATAAAATTCCGAACATGAGCGGTATAATAGTTCAGCTTCCATTACCTGCCCACTTGGACCAGCGAGCAATCTTAGATGCGATAGACCCCCACTTGGATGTTGACTGCCTAGGAACAATTGCTAGCGAGAAATTTTATAGTGGTAAAAATATCGATGGTATTGGTCTTCCGACGGCTTTTGCCTGTATGGCATTGCTTGATTCTCTTAATTTAGAATTAAAAAATAAGAAGATTGTTGTAATTGGCCAGGGCGCGCTTGTGGGGAAACCGGTTGCCGCGCTTTTACGTTCTAAGGGGTTGGAGCCTATGATAGTGACTAGTCGTACAGAAAACAAAGGGAATATTATCAAAGAAGCGGATATAATTATTTCCGCTACCGGGAAGGGGAAATTAATAAATGACGGTATGATAAAATCCGGAGTAGTTTTAATAGACGCGGGAACCTCGGAATCAAACGGGGGAATAGTAGGTGATATTGATTTGGAATCGATTAAAGATATGGCGGGTTTTGTTTCACCGGTGCCGGGTGGAGTAGGTCCGGTAACCGTCGCAATGCTTCTTCAGAATGTATTAAACGTCGCCAAGAGATTAAAATGAATCCCGAATTTTACTCACTATATTATAATGATAAAATTAATAAATTAAAATTTCACACGGGATGAACAATCAAATTTTTTACTTTTTTTATAATTTAGCGCATAAGTCGGAGTTTTTTGACAAGCTTGTTATCTTTTTCGCCGACACTTTTCCGTACCTGGTAATTTTACTGGCTCTGATCTTTTTATTAATACATCACAAAGTTTTACTCTCAAAAAATCCTTTACGGGAATTCGCCCAGAAGTGGAGAGGAATACTTTTTGTATTTTTCTCTGGCGGATTCGCTTGGCTTATCGCTAAAATTATGAAAATTATGATTCACGCGCCCCGACCCTTCGCTGTTCTCCCTGATGTGCAAGCTCTTCTTTCTGAAACAGGCCTTGCTTTTCCTTCTGGACACGCGACTTTTTTCAGCGCTTTGGCAGTTTCAATATTCTTTAGTTACAAAAAAGCCGGTTATGTATTTATGTTTTTCGCTTTTCTTATAGGCCTAGCCCGCATCATTGCCGGAATTCACTTTCCGCTTGATATTCTGGGGGGATTTGTTTTAGGCTCCGTTATTGCTTATTTTTTAAAAAACATATAGAATAAGGCTTAATTATATGTGGCGGAAAATAATTTTGACGTTTATAATCCTTATTTTAAGCGCGGGGGTAGCTCTTTTCGTTTTTAAGTCCGAACCCAAATTAAATAAAAATTTTGAAGCGGAAAAAACATTTTTCAAGAATCACTCTTTTCGTTTAGGTTTAGACCTCTCTGGCGGAAGCCACTTGATATATAAAGCTGATATTTCCGGTATACCCTTTGGACAAGTCACAGACTCAATGAATGCGCTTCGGGATGTGATTGAACGCCGGGTAAATATTTTCGGAGTTTCCGAGCCAGTAGTGCAAGTGCAAGGAGGAGGATTTATATCTGGAGGAGAAGAGAAATTAATAGTTGATCTTCCGGGAATAACAGATGTAGAAAAAGCCATCGCCATGATTGGACAAACCCCGCTCTTGGAATTTAAAGTTGAAGCGCCCCAAAATGCGCCCCAAGAAGTAAAAGTAGGTCCCGACGGTCAGGCTACACTTGACATAAGGTCACAATTTGCTCCGACTGAACTTACCGGCAGATATTTAAAGAAGGCAACATTGGAATTTGATACAAATACCCGTGAACCAAAAGTTAGTTTACAATTCGACGACAAAGGCACGATGCTTTTTGCCCAGATAACAAAAGAAAATGTTGGGAAAATTGTGGCCATTTATCTGGATGGCGCACCGATTTCCACCCCGGTTGTTCAAGAGGAAATTACTGGCGGGCAGGCTGTTATTTCTGGCAGTTTTACGCCAACAGAAGCGAAGTTGCTTGTCGGCAGATTAAACTCCGGCGCGCTTCCAGTGCCCATAATTTTGCTTTCTAAACAAACTATTGGCGCGATTTTGGGAGATGATGCGGTGGCTGCTGGAATAAAAGCTGCAATTATCGGGTTTCTTTTAGTTGTTTTGTTTTTGATTATTTGGTATCGTTTGCCGGGTTTGGTTGCAGTTGTATCGCTTTCTATATTCATTATTATAATGCTTACTTTGTTTAAATTAATTCCAGTTACTCTTACAGCTGCTGGCATCGCTGGCTTTATTATTTCTATAGGCATAGCGGTAGATGCCAATGTTTTGATTTTTGAACGCGTAAAAGAAGAATTGCGTTCTGGCCGCACTATACCAGACGCTGTGCTAGTCGGTTTTTCTCGCGCCTGGTCTTCAATACGAGATTCAAATATTTCAAATATCATTACCGCCCTTATTCTTTTCTGGTTTGGCACTTCTCTGATTAAGGGTTTTGCGCTCACCTTGGGTATGGGGGTTTTGGTTTCAATGTTTTCAGCCATTACCATTACCAGAATTTTTCTTTCAGTTGTTAATTTAAACAGCGAGAGCAAGATTGCTCGATTTTTATTTTCAAGCGGCATTAGTAAATAATTTGTAAAATAATGCGTAAATAATTATGTTCATAATAAAAAACAAAAAAATATTTATCGGTATCTCAATAACGCTAGTAATTCTTTCTTTAATTTCTTTATTTACTTTTGGTTTGAAAATCGGCATTGATTTTAAAGGTGGCGCATTAACCGAGGTTGCTTATAAAGATATTCGTCCCACCCAAGATGAGATTTATAAAAGCGCTGAAGCCCTAAACTTAGGTTCCGTATTAATTCAGCCGACGGGGGATATGGGTTATATAGTAAAATCTCGCGATCTAAATGAGCAAGAGCACTCTTCCTTGCTTAAAATACTTTCACTAAACAATAAAAGTTCCCTAGATGAAGTAAGTTTTAATTCTATTGGACCATCGGTCGGGAGTGAATTAACCAGAAAAGCTATTATTGCGATTATTTTGGTTTCGCTTGCCATTATCTGTTTCATTGCCTTTGCTTTTAGAAAAGTTTCCAAACCTGTTTCTTCCTGGAAATATGGTTTCATAGCCGTAGCTACGCTACTGCACGATGTAATGATACCCATTGGACTTTTCGTTATTCTTTCGCACTATTACGGCGCCGAAGTAGATACGCTTTTCTTAGTGGCGATACTTACTATACTTGGGCTTTCAGTTTCAGACACTATAGTTATATTCGATAGAATTAGAGAAAATTTAAGAAATCAAATGTCGAATAAAATAAATTTCAGCGAAATAGTTGGAAAAAGCTTGGAACAATCCTTAATTCGTTCTATTTGTACATCGCTTACGGTAATACTGGTGCTTTTGGCGCTTTTCTTTTTCGGCCCCGTTTCTACCAAATATTTTGCTCTTATGCTTACAACGGGAATGTTTTTCGGTACATATTCTTCAATCTTCTTAGCTTCTCCGCTCCTGGTCTGGGTGGAAGAAAAGCAAGCCAAGAAACAGTAAATTATTAATTAATAATTTTAAAACGCAATGATATACGTATGGATAATTTTAGGGATTTTAGTTTTGACAGCGATATTTATATTTAACGGCTTGGTAACGCTAAGAAACAGGGCTAAAGAGGCTTGGGCCGATATTGAAGTTCAATTAAAGCGCCGTTATGACCTTATACCGAATTTAGTCAATTCTGTTAAAGGTTACGCCACCCATGAATCAAGCGCGTTCGAAAATGTCACTAAGGCCCGCAGTATGGCCATGGGCGCACAGGGTCCAACGAAGGAACATGCGCAAGCGGAGAACATGTTAACAGGCGCATTAAAGTCAATTTTTGCTATTTCCGAAGCTTATCCCGACTTAAAAGCAAATCAAAACTTTTTAGCACTACAAAGCGAACTTTCTGATACTGAAAATAAAATTCAAGCGGCTCGCAGATTCTACAACAGCAACGTTCGCGATTTAAATACCAAAATAGAGATATTCCCGTCAAACATTATTGCCAAATCTTTCGGTTTTACTCAAAAGGAATTTTTCGATCTTGCAGATAACGATATTGCCCAGAATCCCGTAGCAGTAAAGTTCTAAAGTTTACAATGGCTACTTTATACACACAGCAATCAAAGAATATCGGGAAGACATGGTTTTTGATGAGCCTGTTTTTTATAGTGGTAATTGCCATTGGTTTTGTTTTTTCGCAGTATTATGGGAATCCGGCCATACTTTATTTTTTCGTGATTTTTAGCATTGTGATGAATATCACCAGCTATTGGTATTCGGATAAGATAACGCTTGCCCTCAATCGCGCCAAACAGATAAAGAGAGAAGATAACACGGAACTCTGGAATATTGTTGAAAATCTCTCTATCACTGGAGGACTGCCGATGCCGAGACTTGCTATTATTGATGATCCTGCGCCGAACGCTTTTGCTACGGGAAGGGATAAAGGACACGCAGTAGTTGCCGTAACCACAGGCCTGCTTCAAGTTTTAAATAGAAGCGAATTAGAAGGTGTAATAGCTCACGAACTCTCTCATATAGGCAACCGCGACATTCTACTTTCAACCGTAGTAGTTGTTTTGGTTGGTTTTATTTCTATTATTGCCGATATGTTTTTGCGTTCTATGTTTTGGGGTGGAAGACGAAACAACGAAGGCAAAGGAGGAGGATTAATTGTAATTTTGGGAATAATTCTTTCTATTCTTGCGCCGATTTTCGCGACCCTTATTCAGCTTGCTATTTCAAGAAAAAGAGAATTTTTGGCTGATGCTTCTGGGGCATTGCTTACCCGTTTTCCGGATGGATTAGCGAATGCATTACTAAAAATTTCTCAATATTCTCGACCGATGACTCACGCCAATACTGCCACTGCGCATCTTTTTATTGTGAATCCTTTTGGTGGTTCCGGGCTCAGGGCAAAAATGAAAAGTCTTTTCAGCACTCATCCGCCAGTCGAAAAGAGAGTACAAGCTCTTTTGGGCAAGTAAACAATGATTTAGTTTAGTATGGACGTATTTTACAGTATTACTTGAATCACCATCTACGCTATAGCGTAGATGAGATTATAGGTTTATAATAGAAAGGTGACTAGTAGAAAAAAATTTCATTATAAGGGTGTATCAGTAAACATTTTTGGTTTGCCTAGTTTTAGTGATTCTAAAAAGAGAAAAAATATACCAAAGCGACAATATCTGCATTCTTTTATTTCTGATTTTCACAAAGACGCACCAAAAAATTTACTTTTAATATACGATATCCCGGAGGGAAGAAAGAAAGAGAGAGATTGGTTTCGTCGCCAGCTTAAAAATTTTAACTTTGTTATGATTCAAAAAAGTGTCTGGGTTGGACCCTCACCCCTGCCAGCAGATTTTCTTGCTTATTTAAAAAGAATTAGTTTGCGAAAAGAATTTAAGATATTTAAACTTGCCAGACCATATACCTAACCAATCTACGCTATAGCGTAGATACGGTATGTCGAATGTTTATTTTTGAGTTTGATTTTGCTATACTTTTAATATGAATATCAAAGACGTTGAAAACTTGGCGGAGCTGGCTCGAATTGAGCTTACTGAAGAGGAAAAGAAAGAAATACTTTCCGATATGGAATCCATTTTGGGCTACGTCAAACAGATTGAAGAAGTAAAAGTGGAAGATGTTGAAGCGAATAATGAGCCCTATAATGTTTGGAGAGAAGACGTATTAGAACCCCGAGATTTTAGTCCCCAACTTATTAAAGAACAATTTCCCGACTCGCAGGATGACTTTTTGAAAGTGAAAAAAATCTTATAATTTTACCTGTCCCGTACTAAATTTTTGAGCAAATATGATAATGATAAAACATAATTATAAAGAAAAAAAATGAAAATTATTTATAAAAATTTAAAATTTTAGTACTGGGATGATTGATTTAAAAAATCTAACAATAGAAAAAGCCCATAAAAGTTTAAAGTCTGGAGAATTTACCTGCCGCGAACTTGTTGAGGCTTATTTAAAAGTTATAAAAGAGAAGAATGGAGAACTCAATGCGTATCTTGAAGTTTATAAAAATGTGTTAGAACAAGCGGATGTTGCTCAAAAAAAATTTAAAGACGGAAACGCAACAATACTAACCGGTATTCCATTTGCCATTAAAGACAATATTTTATTTGAGGGACAAATTGCTTCCGCTGGTTCAAAAATTCTAGAAAATTATACGGCAACGTATGATGCTACAGTAATTAAAAAATTAAAAAACGCTGGGGCAGTGATAATTGGGCGTACTAATATGGATGAATTTGCCATGGGTTCCTCTACTCAAACTAGCACTTATGGCGTGACGAAAAATCCTCATGATATTACTCGAGTACCAGGGGGATCTTCTGGTGGTTCGGCAGTGGCAGTTGCCGCAGATATGGCGCTTGTAGCACTGGGTACCGAAACATGTGGGTCAGTCAGAGAACCCTCTGCTTTTTGCGGATTAGTCGGGTTGAAACCCACCTACGGCGCAGTTTCTCGGGAGGGGATTATTGCCATGGGTAATTCACTTGATCAAGTTTCTCCCTTTGGCAAGAAGGTAGAAGATGTAGAAATTATTTTTAATGCACTTTCCAAACACGACCCACTAGACAGCACATCCATACCGGATGAATTAAGAGATTTTAAAATAAAAAAACAAAACTCTAAAAGAATTGGCGTACCGTGGCATTTATTTAAAGAAGGCGTAGAAGATGAGGTCTTGGAGAACTTCAAACAGTCTACCGAAAAACTCAAAGATTCCGGTTATGAAATTTTAGACATTGAACTTCCATACTCAAAATATTCTTTGGCGGTCTATTACATTATTATGCCCGCGGAAGTTTCCACCAATCTTTCTCGTTTTGATGGTATTCGCTATGGTTTTAGTATAAAAGGAGAAAATCTTCTAGAGGTTTATAAAAAAAGTCGAGCGCAAGGATTCGGCAAAGAAGCTCGCCGTAGGATATTGCTTGGCACCTATGTGCTTTCGCACGGATATTATGACGCTTATTACAATAAGGCCGTAAAAGTGCGGGAAAAAATAAGAAAAGAAATAATGCAGACTTTTGAAAAAGTTGAATTTATCCTTACTCCAACCGCACCCATACTCCCATTTAAGTTGGGAGAAAAGTTGGATAATCCGGTGGCGATGTATCTTTGTGATATTTTTTCCGCACCGGCCAACCTCTCGGGTGTGCCTTCCATCGCTCTACCTTCCGGAATGTCCAAGGATGGATTACCGTTCTCTCTCCAATTTATGGCTTCGCACTTTCAGGAAAATACGCTTTTTGATATCGGCAAAAAGTTTGAAACGATAAGGTAAAGATATGATACAATTTACATATGTCGCCCCAGTCACTAGATTTGAATAATATTGTAAACGATAAATTTTTTAAAATGAAATTGCTTGATCCTGACTATTTATTTAATCAGGGCTATAACTTTTTCAAAGATATTTTTCCTTATATTTTTAGAAGTGAAAATGTTGTTATCTTTGAGATTGTCCTCTCTGTCCTATCCATATTTTTTGGGATTATTATTACCTATACTTCTGTTAGAATTTTTGAAATTAGGGCAAAAGAAAAAAAGCATTTGAAACATGAAATTGAAGAATATGCCCACCATCAGGCTGAGCAAGAAAAATTATCAAGAAACAAAGAACATAGTTCAAAAAATGAGCGCTGGAGCAGTGTCTTAACTTATCTTTTTTCTCAAAGTTCAGGCGACTGGAAATTAGCAATTATGGAAGCTGATTCTATGCTCGATAGTCTAATGGATCAACTCGGCTTCAAGGGAGAAAATTTAGGAGAAAAATTAAAGGGAGCTGATCGGGATCATTTTCGCAGTCTTACTTCTGCCTGGGAGGTGCATACCATAAGAAACAGGATAGCCCACGAGGGTCTATCTTTTGAAATTTCTCAACATGAAGCCAAAAGAATAATTGCTCTCTATGAGCAAATTTTTCGAGAATTTGACTATATATAAATGTTGCGGGGTCCGGAATCGAACCGGAGCCTCAAGGTTATGAGCCTTGCGAGATGCCTCTTCTCTACCCCGCTATTTTTTTATTTATATCATAAATTAT
>MFUU01000019.1:13905-17669 GCA_001785805.1 Candidatus Nomurabacteria bacterium RIFCSPLOWO2_01_FULL_39_17 | reverse complement strand
AATTATCTTTTAATGATAAAAACATAAAGTCAAAACTTCTAGGCAAGTTCAACGCCTATAATTTACTTGCAGCATGGAGCGCCTCCAAACTCTTAGGTTTTGACATGGAAAGGGTAAAAAATGTTCTGGAAACCATTGAACCTCCGCAGGGGAGATTTGACCATTTTATGTCGCCCAAGGGAGTATTAGTAATTATAGACTATGCGCACACCCCCGATGCGTTAGAGAAAATATTTCTAGCGACAAAAGAACTAAAACCTCAAAATAGCCGAATTATCTCGGTTTTTGGCTGTGGAGGAGACCGCGATCCATTAAAGCGCAAAATTATGGGTAAAATCGGCGCCAACTTCTCAGACATTGCAATCTTTACTTCGGACAATCCCCGCAGTGAAGATCCGGAGAAAATTATCGCCGAGATGGAAACTGATTTGACTGTTGATATGTCAAAAAAAATTAAAACAATTGCCAACAGGCGCGAAGCTATCAAAGAATCGGTAAAAATAGCGCAACAAGGAGATGTCATTCTTTGCGCCGGCAAGGGGCACGAAGAATATCAAGAAATCAAGGGCGTGCGCCAACACTTTAACGACCGCGAAGAATACGAGAAAGCTTTTCTTTAAAGTAGCTGAAATTTTTGAGCACGAATATTTTCTTGCTAGAAAATTTCTCAAGACTCGGCGCGTCCGCCTCCGTAGCCTCAAAAATCTCAGCTACTTTACTAAACAAAAAAATCTTTTAAATGCCTTGCGTAGAAGCTTAGAAAATAAAGCAGGTATTCCGGCTATTATTTTCTTGAGTGACGAGCAGAACAAATTTAGAGCTCTAAATTATGTGTGCATTTTAAAGGTTGCTTTTGTGAAGTAAACGTGGGACTGATTTTGAAAGTCCTAGAAGTGAGCCCGAAGAAACAAGTGCGAGAATGTCGCCCTTTTTGATTATCCTTTTTAGAGTTGCAAGAGCTTCTTTTTCGGTATGTGCTTTGTAAACGCCCGTATATTTTTTAACTTCATTGTAAATCTCGTTAAAAGTTAGTTGATTGTGAGTATTTTTCCCGTGCGAAGGCGGAGGAAGCAGTATTACTTCTGCAACATCGTTAAAAATATTTTTATACCATTTTAATGCGCCACGGTTCCGCCAGGAAAATGTATGCGGTTCAAAAACTGCCACTATTCTCTTTTTTGGGAAATGTAGTTTTAAGGTATCAAAAACAACTCTAGCCTTTTCATAAGAAGATCCAAAACCCTCATATATAGGAATAACAGAATTTTTGGTAAGCAATTCTATACGTCTTTTTATCCCGTGGAAGGTGGCAACAGCCCGAGCAAAGTCTTGCGGTGTGATTGTTTTATTTTCGAGCAAGAATGCTCCAGAGCCAACAATGTTCTCTATATTATGATTACCCAGAAGTTTCGTTTTTATGTTTACGACTTTTCTACCGCCGTGCGTTAAATCAAAAGAAGTCGTTATGCCGTATTTTATGTTCTGCGCATGCCAATTGCTTCTTTTATTATTTAGCGAATAACCAACTGATTTACATTTAGCGTATTTTGCTATTTCCCCAATATTTTTAGCTTCATGCGAATATACCAGGAGCCCGTTTTTAGGAATTTTCGCCACTAACTTTTTATAAGGTTTCTTATACGACTTCTCGGTAGGGAATATATTTATATGATCATGCTCGGCAGAAATAAGGAGAACGCCAAAAGGATTCAAATGTAAAAACTTGGAAGTATTATCCCAATTTGCCGATGGATATTCGTCGCCTTCCAGTACAAAATCTTTTCCCCTACCCAAATGTGAAGATTTATTAAAGTCTATTGGTACGGCGCCAATAAAGTATGATGGATTTTTTCCGGCTTTTGACAAGCACCAGGCGACAAGCGCAGCACAAGTGGACTTGCCGAAGCTTCCTGCTATCACTAAGTTTCTCTTATTCTTTGACAATATGGCGAGAGTCTCTGGCAAGGATTTAATTTCTATACCTGAGTCAAAAGCCCGCCTTACTTCTTCGTTATTCTTCCTAGTTAAGTCCGCGTGCTTGCCGATAACTATCAAATTTACATTCCGCGGTATATTTTTTGCTTTATAAGTTTTTGCAAAAAAAATCTTATTTTTCTCCAGATACCCGGCAATTGGCTCATAACAATTACTATCCGAACCGGTTATTTTCCAACCAAATTCCCGGAGCAATACCGCCAGGGCGGACATTCCAGCTCCGCAAATGCCTATTAAATGAGCTTTTTGTTTTTTTGTTTTATTTTTTCCTTTCATTTCCGGTAAAATAACTTTCTAATAAAACATTTTTCATGTGGAGTAATAATTCGCCGAAAAGAATATTGAAATTCGGTTTAAATTTTTCTCCTGAGATTATGTCAATTGGATACAGATTTGATTTCTCGGGGAAAACGCCGGTAGTGAGATTGGAAGTTGATATTTTTTCTATATTAAATTCTTTCATAAATTTTAATTTTACGAACCTTTCTTGATATGCCGGTAAGTACTCAACCTGGGCGAAAGAACCAAAACACTTGAACTCATTAAGAAAAGTGAGCACCAGAAATGTGATAATAAGCGCTGGGCACAACCTGCCTTCTTCCAACTCGCGCATTAGAATTTTCGAATTGCTGAGTGCGATTTCTTTATTTTTACTTTTTAAACTATTTTTTGCAAAAATCATATTCTCCATTTTTTCATACTTACCGTCCATGACAGGTGCGTAGAACATTATTTCATTCGGGAAAATTTTCATGAATTCTTCCCGTATTTTTGGGTTAAAAAATATTTTATGGAAAATATGAAAACGATTCTGAAGAACTTGCGTTAAATATAATGTCACTACTTCGTTGATATCTAAATAAATCAAATTATTTTTCTTTAAAATTTTTCTTTCAATATGCTGGCAGGCAGTAAGCGCCCATTTGGTATAAGAATGTCCAGCCATAGCCCTGGGAAAATATCTAGCAACATTGGGAGAAAGCTTATCCATAGATTCAATTAATTTATTTTGAATAGTACTTCGGTATACTAATCCATCTTGCAGACTGCTGGGGAACAGATTTACTCCATCGCCCTTTTTATTTATGCGTCCAGGTCGAGAACGATTCGAAAAAGGAATACCGGAAAACATTCCCACAACATAAAAATCTTTTTCCGGTACGCCTAGAGATCCAAGCC
The DNA here is from genome assembly GCA_001785805.1 of Candidatus Nomurabacteria bacterium RIFCSPLOWO2_01_FULL_39_17. Classification (GTDB taxonomy): domain Bacteria; phylum Patescibacteriota; class Minisyncoccia; order Phycocordibacterales; family UBA9973; genus UBA9973. The sequence continues at coordinate 14,495 of MFUU01000019.1, read as the reverse complement.
AATTAATACAAAGCATACGAGGGCTTTCGGTGGCGCCCAAGTGCGGACCAGTTTGCAAAACTCTTCTTTTTTTAATCGAGTGTAAAATTTCTGCCTTTACAATTTTCCCCGCGCCCAGTCTTTCTAGCTCTTTTTCAAAAGCGTTCAATAATTCTTTCTCTATCGGTTTTTTAGGTCTCCAAAAATTTAATTCTTTAGAGTATGCCAGGGCAGTCTTATTCCAGTTCTTCTCGATACATCCTGCCAACCTCCATTTTTCGGCTTTTTTAAGAGTTTTTATTATGTCCAGTATTTTCCCTTTAAGCGTAATTTGCATTTATTCATATTACTTTTATTACCCCATCTTTGCAAACTTTGTTTTTGACAAATTGTTTACTATCCACTAACCACTGATTTTTCCTATTTTAGCCTTATTTGTTAATAGGGTGAAATGAGAAAACCCTTATTTTTCAGGCTTTTTTTCATTTGACATATAGAAAAAACATTGCCTAACTATTGACTTTTGAATTCAGATATGATAGTATACAAGTATGTCTTTCTTATAGGTTTTCAAGCCTGTTAAATAAGGACTTTTCAATTATTGGACCTCT
>MFUU01000019.1:0-13883 GCA_001785805.1 Candidatus Nomurabacteria bacterium RIFCSPLOWO2_01_FULL_39_17 | reverse complement strand
CAGTTATGAAGTTTAGCGGAGCACAACCGCCAAATATGCAAAATCAAAAATTGATACGGTTCGTGGAGTCTTTCGTTTTCTTACCAATAGTAACAATGTCTAGCGTCCCAATAGGGTCAATGAGTCCTATATCTACGGCCGCCGTTAGTGTTATTACAACTCCATCAATCTTATCTTCGCAAAAATTTAATATAGAGGCTGGAGATACACCCATATTACTAGCTCTTAACCAAATGGTTGATCCCAAGGCGGAAGAACTTAAGTCTAAGGCAGAGGCCATAGACGCTTATTTCGAGTCTCGCGATATGCCACTCGTTGGCACTGGCATGAAGATGGTGGAAGAGGCGGAAAAGAACAATCTTGACTGGCGCCTGATACCGGCTATTGCCGTTCGAGAGTCTACCGGCGGCAAGAATGAATGTAAAAAGGTTCCAAATAATCCCTTCGGTTGGGGTTCCTGCAAGATTGGTTTTAAATCTAATGAAGAAGCCATAGAAGTCGTGGCTAAAAATTTAGGAGGGAATAATCCCAACACATCCCGACACTATGACAATAAGAATGTTAGAGAAATTCTTCGTTCTTACAACCCGCCCCACATCGTGCCTCGCTATGCCGAGCAAGTTATCTCCATAATGAATGCTATCGGCAAGGAAGACATGGTATTAACTATAACCGGCTAAATCTAAAAATCCCCCATATGGGGTTTTTAGACATTCTAGAAATTATTTTATTTCATCTATTCCAGATATATCATGGTCATCTTATGCTCCTTCGGTTCAAAGAGAGTAATTTGGAAATTATAATTCTTGCCAAGTTCTAATTTCTCGCGAAGCTTAGCTTCAATGCCGAAAGTGGAATTATGCACGAGTCCGGCTACACCCTCTTTTATGGAGACCAGAGCGCCGTGTTTATTGTATTTAATGACTACACCTTTAATGATGTCACCTTTCTTAAGCTTACCCTCAAATTCTTTCCATGGGTTTTCTTTTAGAGCTTTAATAGAAAGGGAGATTTTGCCGTCTTTAATTTCAATAACCTTGGCGCGAACACTATCGCCGACTTTAAACATCGTGCGTGGGTCATCCACTAGACCCCAATCAAGTTCAGAAATATGTACTAAACCCTCTAGCCCTTCTTCAAGCTTTAGAAATACTCCGAAGTCTACCAGTCCGGCAACTGTGCAATCTAGTTCATCACCGACGGTGTATTTACTTAAGATCTCTTTTTTCTCTTCCGGATTGTTGTCTTTCTCGGAGAAAATTAATTTACCCTCCTTCGGCAAAGTGGAAATAATCATCACCGAAATTTTTTCTCCCACAAGCTTCTTCAACTCTTTCAGGATTTTATCTTTGTCCGAATCTAAAACACGAGGATAGTGGTCGGCTTTAAGCTGGGAAGCCGGCAAGAAACCCTGTATGCCCTGCCATTCTAAAATAAGTCCGCCTTTGTTTGCGTCTTTTACTTCCAGGTTTAATATTGTTTTTGCTTTTATCGCTTTCTCGGCTTCGTTCCAAGCGAGAGCTTGTTTGGCCTCCTTGAGAGAAAGCTCCACATAACCGTTTTCATTTTCTGCTTCAACGACTTTGGCGCGAATGATATCGCCCAAATTTATCTTTTTAATTATATCCTTGGCGTTGATAAATTCGCGGCCATAAATTATACCCGTGCCGAATGGCGCCAGGTCGACATAGATCGATGATTTTTCTATTAGAATTACCGAACCCTCCACCAGAGAATCGGCTTCCGGCCTGTTTACACTGCGATCAACGATTGATTTCAAAACAGAGTTTTCATCTGCGTTTATTTCTTTTATTTCCTCTTTTTTCATAAATTCACTTAAAATTAAAAATCCGCCATAAGCGGACATAAGGCTTAGGTTCTCTGACCGTTTATAGTAATTTGGCCGAGAGGGTTACCCTAAATCCTGCTTTTAATCGGCTTTTAATATAACAAAAAATATGCTATATGTCAAAGGCCATATAACATCGGCATTCGGACAATAAATAAGCAAAAAATATGCTTGTTTTTGCTCCTCATTTGATGTTATAATGCAAGCAATATGATAATCACATATTTCGGCAAACAATTTTTCAAAATCGGGCAGGGAGAGATGACTATCGCGTTTAATCCAGTAAGTAAAAACTCCAAATCCGGCATTTCGGCGCATTTCGGCGCAGATATTGCCTTGATTACCACCAATCATCCCGACTATAATGGCGCCGAACAGCTCTCGCACGGAGAGAGATCTCCTTTTATAATCTCCGGACCGGGAGATTATGAGGTAAAAGAAATTTTTATCAAGGGAGCGATATCAAACGCCTCGTTAGCAGGCAAAAAATATATTAATACCATTTACTCTCTTTCGGTGGATGGAATCAATATAGTTTTTTTAGGCGCTCTTTCCGATTCTGAATTTTCGAAAGAAACTCGCGAGGCAATAGATAGTCCGGATATAGTTTTTGTTCCAGTCGGGGGCAAGGGGTTGCTTGATGCAAAAACTTCTGCCAAACTTGTATCAACCCTTGAGCCCAAACTTATAATACCGATGGATTACGACGATACGACGCTAAAAGTTTTCTTAAAAGAAATGGGAGAAGAAAAAGCTGAAATTACCGAAAAACTGACACTTAAAAGAAAAGATTTAGATGGTAAAGATGGCGAAGTAATTGTTTTGAAAGCTATGTAATACTTGTCCCGTAGTAAATTTTTGATTAAAAGTTCTTATGATAAAATATAATTAGAAAGAAAAAATTAATGTCGATTATTAATAACAATTTAAAATTTTAATACTGGGATGAGAAAAATAATTCATCATTTAAGAAGTAAATCGGAGCGCGAGAGGAGAGATATTTTGCATATGCTTACTATTTTCTTCGCATTGATTTTGTTTACTGTTTGGGTTTATAGTTTGGGAGAAAATTTTTTAAACCCCGATACGCGGAAAAAAATTGGACAGGATTTAAAACCCCTTTCAGTGTTGAAAGATAACTTGGTCGGCGGATATCAGAGTATAATTGAACCCTAATTTAGAGCATGGAGAAGTAAATGCAATAATATGGCAAAGAAGTCTGAACCGGAAACTTTAGATAAAGACACCAACGGAAATATTTCTGTTGATGTCGTGGCAGAAATGAAAGAATCCTACTTGGCGTACGCCATGTCGGTTATTACTTCACGCGCCTTGCCGGATGTGAGAGACGGACTCAAACCGGTGCATCGCAGAATTCTTTATGCCATGCACGAGATGGGGCTTACTTCATCGGCTCGTTTCAGAAAATCCGCTGCAGTAGTCGGAGATGTGCTTGGAAAATATCATCCGCATGGCGATGTAGCCGTGTACGATTCCATGGTTGGTATGGCGCAAGAATTTTCTTATCGATATCCCTTCATCTTAGGACAAGGAAACTTCGGCTCTATTGATGGAGACAATGCGGCTGCCATGCGTTATACAGAGGTCAAAATGGCAAAAATTTCCAGTGAACTTTTACGCGATTTGGAGAAGGAGACAGTAGACTTCCGTCCAAATTATGATCAAACTCGCAAGGAGCCAATAGTATTTCCCTCAGCGGTTCCAGCACTACTCTTAAATGGCACATTGGGCATCGCCGTTGGTATGGCAACAAATATTCCACCGCACAATTTAGCGGAAGTTTTAGACGCTGCCAATTATTTGATTGAGAATGAAGATGCGACCACAGAGGATTTAATGCAATTCATTAAAGGTCCAGATTTCCCGACCGGCGGCATAGTTTATGGCTATAAAGATATGCTCCATGCATACTCGACTGGGCGAGGCGGGGTTGTGTGCCGGGGTGAAGCGGAGATAGCGGAACACAAAGACGGCAATTTCCAAATTGTGATTACCTCAATTCCTTTCCGTGTGAACAAAGCGAATTTGATTATGGCTATCGCTGAGTTGGTGCAGGAGAAAAAACTTGAAGGAATAAAGGGCTTGCGCGATGAATCTACTAAAGATATTCGCATTGTAATCGATTTGAAAAACAGCGCGCATCCGGAAAAAGTTTTAAATTATATTTATAAAAACACCCAGCTCGAATCTAATTTTAATTTTAATATCGTGGCATTAGTGGACGGTGTGCCCCAAACGCTCTCCCTCAAATCTATTCTTGATGAATTCATTTTACATAGAAGAGAAGTTGTGAAGAGGCGAACCGTTTATGATTTACGCAAAGCAGAAGAACGGGAGCACATATTGCTTGGCCTTAAAAAAGCATTGGATAAGATAGATAAAGTTATCTCTGTAATTAAAGGTTCCAAAGATTCACAAGTGGCAAAAGCAAACTTGATAAAAGAATTTAAATTCTCCGATTTGCAAGCGACAGCTATCCTTGAAATGAAATTAGTGAAATTGGCCGGTCTTGAACGCAAGATGGTGGAGAACGAATTAAAGGAAAAACAGAAGTTTATAAAAGAAATGAAGGATCTCTTGGCAAGCCCGAAGAAAATTTTAAGTACAATTTCAAAAGAGCTGAAAGAAATTAGGGAAAAATACGCCGATGAAAGAAGGACGAAAATAATCAAAGGCGGAGTGAAAGAAATTTCAGATGAAGACCTAGTGCCGGAAAAAGACACAATGCTAGTCTTTACTGCCGGCGGATATGTGAAATGCACGGATCCCTCGGAATACCGCACGCAAAAGCGAGGCGGAGTGGGAGTAGTGGACCTAGAGACCAAAGAAGAAGATTTTGTAACCATGCTGGTATCTGACTCTACACACAGCGACCTTCTTTTCTTTACTAATTTAGGCAAAGTCTATCAAATGAAGATGTATGATATTCCAGAGGGTCGTCGCGCCACGAAAGGGAAGTCAATTATGAATTTTTTAGCTCTTTCTTCCGAGGAAAAAGTTACTTCAATATTAGCTATGCTTGCCCGTCCGGCAGGTGGGCCGAAAGAAGCAAAAAATTCTTCAACTTCACTAATGCTCGTTACTAAAAATGGCACAGCCAAGAAAATGTCTGCCGAGAGCTTCAAAGATGTTCGTCGTAGCGGGATCATTGCCATTCGCCTAGACAAGGGAGATGAGCTTCGCTCGGCGCTCCTGGCTAGCAAAGGAGATGAAGTGATGCTCGCGACTGCTAATGGGCAGGCGATTAGATTTAAAGAATCTGATATCAGGGAAATGGGACGCACCGCAGGGGGTGTGCGTGGGATTAAACTTGGCAAAGCTGATGAAGTTATTGGCGTGGATGTCGTCCGAAATGGGAAGAAAGACGGAGCATTCTTAACAATGAGTGCAAACGGTTTCGGCAAGAAAACCGTGCTTAAAGAATATAAAGTTCAAAAACGCGGCGGTTCAGGTATAAAAACAGCTAAAGTGACTCTAAAAACCGGCAAACTTATCGTGGCAAAAGTTCTAACGGGGGACGAAGAAGAATTAATAGCCATGTCCAAGAAAGGTCAGGTAATACGCACTGCCCTGAAAGATATTTCATCGCTGGGCAGACAAACGCAGGGCGTGACCATCATGCGCCTTCGCTCGGGCGACGGCATCGCATCTCTCGCTTGCGCTTAATGTGTGACATTATTTTTATGCAAGAAGAACCACCGAATAATTCACCAAAACCACAGAGAAAACGCTTTGATTTTCTGAGAAATTGGTACGGGCAATATCGTATTTCTTGATTTTTTAAAAAAACAAGGAGTGAATGTAGTAGGTTTTAATGCTCAACCTTGGGGAGATACACGCCCCCTAGTTATTGGTCGCATAAAGCACCTACCTTAAGTTCTAACGAGACTACGATATACATGTCAAAGAGACTCTTTGACATCAAAATTTAAGGTTTGTTTTATAAAACTTTTTTGGTCGCCAAATACAGAAATTAATAATTCTTTATTTACTATTACCGAATTTCTGTCTTGAGCATAATCATTATAACTACTCCATAAATATTCAGATGGCTGTTTGACGATTTTATCTTTTACTGCGTTCATATGAATATAAGCCAATGTCCACATTAACTGAGGGTTATCTTCAATAAGTACTGCTTTAAAACAATCTTGAAAAACATGTCCAACTCTTTTATATTTTTTATTTATATATTTAGCATAACTGGTACAAAGTTTAGAAATTAATTTTGAAACTGGAACATCGTTTACCTGCTCAATTAGTAAATGAAAATGATTAGGTATAAGACAAAAGGCATGAAGTTTAAAATTATTTTTATCTATGTTAGTAATTCTGATTCTAGAATAGAGGACACTAATTAACTTTTCCTTATTTAACTCTTCCTCAGTAAATCCTAAACATAGTCCAAGCCTGAAAAGAAAAGCTTTATAATCTTGATTGTCAAAAAATATTTTTTCTTTATTATTACCTCTATTATAAACATGTACTATAGCTCCTGATGCAAAATTTTTATAGTCTCTATTCTTCATTTGTCTATTATAACATGTCAAAGAGTCTCTTTGACATATCTTTGACATATTTGACATATTGACATATAGGGTAGTAAATAAGTTTATTTCATATTATAATATATGAATGTTTACCGATCCGATTCAAAACTTAAAACAATTTGGCTTGAGGGAAGATATGGTGGTGGCGGATTTGGGCGCGGGAACCGGTTTCTACTCTATTGCCGCGGCACATATGGTGCCCAAGGGTAAAGTTTATGCTGTCGAGGTGCAGAAAGATTTTGTCACGACAATTCGCAACAAAGCGAAAGAGAGCCATGTAAATAATCTGGAAGTTCTATGGGGTAATATCGAAAAACTTGGCGGGACAAAGATCGGGGACAGAATTGTGGATGCGGTTATCGCCTCGAATGTAATTTTTCAAATTGAAGACCGGGATACATTCATAAAAGAAGTTAAAAGAATTTTAAAGCCCCAGGGAATGTTGCTGGTCGTTGACTGGTCCGACACATCTTCTGCTGTTGGTCCCGGCGGGGCAAATGTAATTCCTAAAAGTAAGATGCGCGAAATGTTCGAGCAAAATGGTTTTGTTTTTATACGAGATATCGATGCTCTTCATCACCACTATGGTATAATATTTAAGAAAGAATGAAAGGAAATTTTCAAATCATACTTATAGTTGTCTTTCTAGTTGCCGCTGTTTTCGGTGTTCTTGTATTTTCTGGCGCCATACCGCTTGGCGATAAGGCAAATCAAGCCGGAGGATTGGGCACTGTTATTTTATGGGGCACTACTCCGGCTTCTGTTATGGCTCCGCTTATTGATAGTTTTAATGGTGTTAATCCGTCTTTTGTTGTGAGATATGTTCAGAAATTTTCGGACACTTTTGATAAAGACTTACTCAAAGCGCTGGCAGCCGGCGCCGGGCCAGACCTGTTTTTTATTCCAAGTGATTTGGCGTTTAGCTATAATGATAAAATTTTTACCATTCCGTACACGAGTTTTCCCTTAACGTCTTTTAAAAATAATTTTGCCGGCGCCGGAGAAGTCTTTTTAACGCAAAAAGGCATTTTAGCTCTACCTCTGACTATTGATCCGCTAGTAATGTATTACAGCCGAAGCATGCTTGATTCAAATGGTTTTGTATATCCCCCGAAATATTGGGACGAGCTTGTGGATTTCGTACCTAAACTTACCCAGAAAGATGATTCGGGGAAAATAATAAAAAGCGCTTTTGCCTTGGGCCAATTCGCAAATATTTTACATGCCAAAGACATACTGGCTACTCTTTTTATGCAAACCGGCAATCCGATTATTATCGCCCAAGATGGTTCTTTCTATTCTGCTTTAAATAATTCAACGGGGAAATATAATTTGGGTTCGGTTTTGCAGTTTTACACCAACTTTGCCGATTCCTTGAAAGATGTTTATTCTTGGAATCGATCATTGCCAAATTCGCAAGATGCTTTTAGCGCCGAGAATTTAGCGTTTTATTTTGGTTTTGCCAGCGAACTTAAATCTTTAGTGGATAAAAATCCAAATCAGAATTTTCTTGTTGCGCCAATACCCCAGATAAAAAATGCCAACTTCAAACTGACTTCTGCCCGAGTTATCGGCTTGGCTATTTCCTCTTTTTCTAAAAATTTCAATACTGCATTTTTAGCAGCGAATTTGATGGCGACCGGAGACTTCACTTCCCAATTTATAAAAGCCCTTAATGTTGCTCCAGCGCGCCTTAATCTGCTCAAAGAAGTTCCCGCAAATGTGTTTTCACCCACTTTTTACACTTCCGCTTTATATGCTAGGAGCTGGCTGGATCCGTCTCCAACCGATACGGACCAAATTTTTCGCGGAATGGTGGAAAAGGTTCTTTCCAACGAAATATCTGCGAACGGCGCCGTAGGCGATGCCGATTCTAAATTGAGACTTTTATTGGTCAAGTAGTTTAATGTAAATTATGCATAAAATAACAACATTACTAATTCTGGTCCTCATCATAGTTATTTTCTCTATGCCTGTTTTTTCTTTCGCAGCGCAGATACCGCCAGAGGGTGGTTTAGTGCAGTGCGGTAAAGGAAACGAAGCTCCATGCACCTTTGACGACATAATGGATCTTGTAAACACAATCATTAACTTTATTCTTGGAAATTTAGTTATACCCATTGCGGCTATAATGTTCGCTTATGCAGGCTTTCTGCTTGTCACCGCGGGCAGGGAAGCGGCTAGTGCTAGGACCAAGGCAAAAACTATTTTTACCAATACCCTCATTGGTTTAATCATTGCTGCAGCCTGCTGGCTTATCATTAAAACCGTATTATCAATTCTGGGATATGATGGGGCTTGGATTGGTTTTTAGAATAAGTTATAATCAAAACAATGACATTTTTAAAGAAAAATTTTAACAAAATAATTTGGTCAGTATATTTTTACTTCATATCTTTTGGAAAAATTTACGCAGCCCAGGTTCCTCCTTGTCCATCTGGCACTCCGTCCGGTACAATTTGCAATCCAATCAGTCAAAGTACTCTAAGCGGACTTATCAAAACCTTTTTAACAGGCATATTAAGAATCGGCATACCGCTTATTGCGCTGGCGATTATTTACTGCGGTTTTCTTTTCGTGGCCGCCAGAGGCAACTCTGAAAAATTAAGCAAGGCCAAAGACGCTCTTTTATATACGCTTATCGGTTCGGCGATACTCTTAGGGTCATGGGCTATCGCGCAGATTATAACAGAGACGGTGATAGGATTATCAGCTTAATAATTATTTATGTGTACACTTGCTACTAACCCGAATTTTGGTCAATTGCTCACTTATATTTCTTGTACTATCGTAAAGGGAGTTATCCCACTTATTTTTATTCTAGCGACGGCGATGTTCGTCTGGGGAGTGGTGCAATACGTTATAAATGCCGACGAAGAGTCTAAGAAGTCCAAGGGCAAACAATTTATGATTTGGGGTATTATTGCTCTTACGGTAATGGTTTCTGTCTGGGGTCTGGTGAAGATAGTGGGGGACACTTTCGGTATTGACAGTACATTCATCCCGGAAGTAAAGCCCTAGGCTTATATTATCCACAGTTTGCTACCTTTCTACTATGCTTGTGGTATAATTGTAAGGTCTAATCATTTAGGCAATCATTATTAGTTATGGGTCGTTCTTATTATTAAAAAATTTATGAACATGGCGAATATAATTTTCTAACCCCGTTAAGTAGCTTTTGCTAAGCAAAAGCCAAAATCCAAAGGATTTTATTTAACAGGGTGAATATTTTTATACTCACTAACGTTCGTTAAAAATTAGTCATGAAAAAGAAGTTAATTATGTTGTCGGGTTCTGCTTTGAGTTTTGTGCCATTTTTGGCTCTTGCACAGCCTCTATCTGGAGGTAGTTGTGACCTTCCACCGGCTGGTGGTTTGACAACCATTCAAGGAATAATTTGTGTATTTGGTGATATATTTGACCTTGCTATACCAGTATTAGTCATCTTGGGTGTCCTTTACTTCGTATGGGGTGTCGTTTCTTATGTTATTGCCAGTGACGAAGAAGCCAAGAAGAAAGGCAAAGACAAGATGATTTATGGATTAATCGGTCTATTGGTCATCACTGCTCTATGGGGACTTATTAAAGTTCTTACCACTACATTTGGTTTAAGTACTACCGCAACAGTCACGACTCCTGGAATAATTGGTTTCTAGTTTGAAGAGAATTTCTTAGTTAATCAAATTTCTAACGGGATGAATTTACTTTTTCCTAACATAGCTTATGCGAGTTTGGACTCGTTTCTGACGAACGTGAACAATATTATCGTAAATCCGCTGATAAATCTGCTTTTTGTCTTGGCGCTCGCTTACTTCCTCTACGGCATCTTCGAGTTTATGTCGAACCAAGAGAACGAAGAGAAGAAAACTGCCGGCAAGAAACACATGATTTACGGCATTATTGGACTCACTGTTATGATGGGAGTTTGGACTATCCTTAATATTATTTTGAGAACCGCCGACATACCTCAATCAGAAATAAATCCAGAACAAGGGACTGTAAATTTAAGGGATTACAATCCATCTATCATTCCTTAGTTGAATAGATAAAGTAAAAACGTGAAAAGGGACAGACCCGATAGAGCTGTCCCTTTTTGCACATGGTGCGCCAAACTGTGATCTATAACCTCACCCAACTACTGCCACCAGCGAACGAAGATGCGATCTCGATTGCCGAGAGGGTAGATGATATACCTCCCCGCCGGCATATCAAGCCACACCTGATGATGCGGGGTGCGATCCACCCGGGCACCTTCAGTGTCGTCAAAGAAGACGACAGTATCTTCGACGAAGACGTACCGAGCCGGTTGACTCGGGAAGACAGATGTCCTTATCGGGTCGAGCCAGGCTCGAACCCCATTTGTCTTTGTCGCGTGACCTTCCCCGGAGACGGGAAACTCGAACGTCCCGCCCGACCCGGCGACCTGTTGGATGTAGGTGGGAGCCGGGGAAGCAGGTCGGGTGTCCCTGACTTCCCGATCTGGTTCGTCAGATTCGCGGGGGCGATTTAAATACTTCAGTGCCCCCCACCCGAGGAGAACCAGAAACGTCGCCCCGCCCAACCACGACCAGCTGATGCCCTTGCTTCTTCCTCGGAAGATGATACCGAGGAGGATGGCAATGATGATCCCGCCGATGATGAAGGGGAAGAATTTCATTTCTTAACCCCCCCAACTGACACGACAGGCTGTGCATTGCCCTTGACCAGAGTGGTCAAGTTTGGCAGTGCTTCAGCCTGTAGAACTTCAGCGACGGCCTGAACAACAAGGTCTGGCCGGCCGGGGCTTGCAGCGGCAAGTTGCGCAACTGTTTCTTTGATGCGCGCGCCGCGCGCTGTAGCCAGTCTCTTCTCTGCTTCAGCGTCAGCTTGCGAGTCAATCTCGCGCTTCTGTCTGTAAGCATCGGCGGCGATGACAGTAGCCTCGCGCTCATTCTCCGCGATGAATTTCTTGTTCATTGCTTCGCGGATCTTCGGGTCCGAAGGATTCCAGTCGGCAATTGCAATACCGACGAGACGCAGGCCCACATGTTTTCTCAGGGCCTCGTTAAGGTCAGAATCCTTCTCCAGCTCCTTCAGAATTCCGCCCTCGCCCTTGGGGGCGTTGATGAAATCCTGCATGGTTTTCTGTTTCTTGAGTACATCAAGCACCGACCCCTTGAGAATCGAGCCAGTGAACTCGAAGAAATCGCCCTTGAGTTCGACTACCGGAAGGTAGGCGTCGACGACGATAAACTTGCAAATCAGGAGCAAGTTTACAGTCTGACGATCTCCGAGCTCGACCTCCATGAGCAGGTAGGGGCGGGGAAAAGCGTAACGAAGAGAAGTAACTTCTCTCGCCGGGAAATCACGAATCCATTCTGTGGGCGCCTTCCCGGCGGTCTCTTCCCACTCTTTCCTCGGCTTGATAGTGAATCTCTTCACCGAGGCGATGAGAGGAACGCCAACCCAGTAAATCCTGAACGTCTTCTCTACAAAGCTTCTCTCCTCTTCACCGTCGACGAGCTGATGCCCATCGAGTTTCTTTCCCCTCACATCGGCGATTATTCTCCTCAGAGTGTCGCCGAAGTAGATATACTTGATGTTCCCACTCTCAAGGAGAGTGAAGAACCAATCATCCTTCGCAAGCGAATAAGCCGCGAAGGGGAGAAGGATCAAGATAATGATCCCGGTCAGAATGAGTCCAAGCGTGTACATTGTGTTACTCCTTGCCCAGAAGGCGTTTGAGTGCGCCCCGCGGGCGCGGGGATTGTACGTGATGAAACGGTTTGTGAGCCAAGTGTCTAAATTGTGGCCAGAGTGGAATAGCTACTTGGCTCACAAACCGTCTCTATTTTTAAGTGAGGTTATCGAAGAACTTTTATTCTCGGTATATTCTATCACATTAGAACGCAAAAGTCAACCCCACTGAGATTGACTTTTGTTTGTTCTTTTTGCTAATGCCTAGCGCCTAAAGCCTGTGTTTTTTTAAGCGTGCTTTAACGGCGTTTCCTTTTCCTTATCGCTGATATAAATTTTTCTCCAAAATACGATAACTAAAAGAACCAACAAAAGGAATAACAACCACTGAATTATATTTGAAGGCAAGAAACCGGACGATAGAACATTGGCCTCAAGACCGTTAGTTGTCGCAGATTTTGCCACAGTACTAGTACTGGTAGTTGTTTTTTTTGCTGTAGTGGTAGGGGTAGCCGTAGCTGTAATAGGACCGCTAACTTGTGTACCACTTATGTTAAGCATAGCGGAATTTGATAATCCGCCGCCCGGAGTCGGATTATAAACAGTTACTAAATAATCTCCTGAACCGGTTGTGTCCGCATAACTTAATTGCATTTGCAGATAAGTAGAACTAATATAAGTAGTAGTGCGGTTAGAACCATTCAACTTTGCGATAGCGCCCGGCATAAAATAGTTGCCAGTGATACCCGCAGTGAAAGGACCAGAGTTTCTATTTACCGAACTAGGGTTCAACATAAAGATAACTGGTCTTGGATTTTGGTTTCCATAAGGATAACCATTGGGGTAACCATTCGGATAATAATTAGGACCACCATAGTCATAACCATCACCCGTAACTCCACTAGCTCCCGTACTGTCTGCTTCGATTCTTGCATAAGCAGGCAAGGACCAAAAGAGTCCGAAAGTAAAGGCTAAAATTATCAAGCTCAATATTAATTTGTTTTGTGTTTTACTCATATATAGATAGTATAGCATAATTGAATCTAAATGTCAAGTAATTGTTTGGTGCCGGGAGGGAGACTCGAACTCCCAAGGGTTGCCCCACTAGTTCCTAAGACTAGCGCGTATACCAATTCCGCCATCCCGGCAACTATAATGCGATTTGTGGTCAGGAATATTTTGCTCGTCGATACTTGCAAAATTTCACGACCCTGCCTCGACTGTTTTTTCTACTGAAAAAACATGTCTCCGACTCGCACTAGTCAGAAAAATTCAAAGCAGTTTGAATATTTTCTGACCTAGTGCGCCCAGAGGGGATCGAACCCCCGACCTTATCCTTAAGAGGGATCTGCTCTACCAGCTGAGCTATGGGCGCATTATATATTTTATACACTAACCAACTGTATTCTTTTTTCTAATCTTTTGACCTACCAAAAATTTATGGAGGTGAACAATCTATCAATTAAAATTTTAAAGAACTTTGTGGGCCAGGTGGGAATCGAACCCACATGCCTTACGGCGATCGATCTTAAGTCGATTGCGGCTACCAATTACGCCACTGGCCCATCTTTTTTTATATTTCTACCCCTGTGCGTTTTTTGCAGACTATGGCAATTAGGGCAAAGTATTCTTAAATTTTCTAATCTATTATCGTGTCTATCTCCGTTAATATGATCTAATTCCAGTGGCACTCTTCCATCAACCGACATTTTAGCCCAACCACATTCTTTACACTTGGGCTCTTTTAGTTTAACCAAAAAAAGTCTTTTTTTCAACTTAAAGCTCTG
>MFUU01000018.1:21208-28696 GCA_001785805.1 Candidatus Nomurabacteria bacterium RIFCSPLOWO2_01_FULL_39_17 | reverse complement strand
TTTTATTCAAGGTACTTATATATTTGAGATAATCTTCTGTGACTTGCGCGAGGGATATTTCGTTTATGAAGAGTTTGCGTTCTTCCACCAAACTAAGAAGGAGCCCAAATGGCCCCTCAAAAGAGCCTGTTTTTATTTGATATGTTTCCGTTTCCACTATTATATGCTAACATTTCTTTATGAAAAATAGAAGCGTTAGGCTTACTAAAGATGTGATTCCTAAAGAATACGATATTACCCTGCAACCGGACTTGCAGAATTTTACTTTTGAAGGTGTTGAAGCTATAACTCTTTCTCTTTCTAGACCGACCAAGGTGCTAACTCTGCACGCAAAAGAATTAGACATTGAAACTGCGGAAATATTAATTGGTGAAAATAAAATATTCGCTAAAAATATTTCCTACGATAAAAAAAGAGAAACTGCAACCTTTGTTTTTCCTCAATTTATACCAAAAGGTAAAAATAGGCTTACGCTTGTGTTTAAAGGAATATTAAACGATAAAATGCGTGGATTTTATCGCAGTCGCTATAATGTTGGCGATAAAGTTCACCACATAGCCACGACGCAATTTGAGGCCACAGATGCGCGTAGGGCCTTCCCCTGTTTCGACGAACCGGCGCAAAAGGCTGTGTTTTGCGTATCGCTTGTAGTGCCCAAAGGCAAAACTGCTATTTCCAACACATTGCCAATCTCTGTAGCTGAGCACGATGCCGGTTTAGAAATAATAAAATTCTCTCCAACACCCCAAATGTCCACTTATCTTCTGGCATTTATTGTTGGTGATTTTGAATATATAGAAAAAAAATCGCGTCGTGGCGTAATCGTGCGGGTTTATACAATACCCGGTAAAAAACATCAGGCGAAGTTTGCGCTTGATGTGACGGTTCGAGTACTTGAGTTTTATGAAAAATATTTCGATATTCCGTATCCCTTAAATACCCTAGACATGATTGCGATTCCAGATCTTACATCAATGGCGATGGAAAATTGGGGGGCTATTACGTTTCGCGAAGTTGCGCTTTTGATGGACGAAAAAAATTCTTCTGCCTCTAATAAGCAATGGGTAGCTTTAGTCATAGCGCACGAATTGGCGCACCAGTGGTTCGGCAATTTGGTGACGATGGAATGGTGGACACATTTATGGCTAAACGAAGGCTTTGCTTCATATATAGAATATTTGGCAGTAGATAAGCTTTTCCCGAAATGGGATATTTGGACTCAATTTGCCACTAATGATTTAGGTGTTGCTTTACGACTCGATGCGCTTCATCATACGCATCCTATAGAGATAGAAGTTCACCATCCCGACGAGATAGGAGAAATTTTCGACGAAGTATCATATTCAAAAGGGGCTTCTGTCATACGAATGCTGGCAGATTATATTGGAGAGAAAAATTTCAGAGATGGCTTGCGTTATTATCTTAAAAAACATAGTTATAAAAACACCGAAACTATTCACCTCTGGCAAGCTTTTGAGAAAGTTTCTAAAAAACCGGTTACGAAAATGATGCATAACTGGACTTTAAAACCCGGCTATCCGGTGATTAAAGCAGATATCACAGAAAATAAATTATACTTAAAGCAGGAAAGGTTTTTTGCCAATCCTCTTTCAAAAATAAAGACAAAAGATAAAACTGTATGGCAAACCCCGATATCTATCGGGAGCCAACATTCTTGGATGAAAATAAATATCGGCGAGACTGGGTTTTATCGGACTGCTTACTCCAAAGAACTTTTAAATAAACTATATACTCCCGTACAGAATAAAATTTTATCCGCTCGCGATCGACTCGGCATTATTCGCGATTTATTTGCCCTGGCCGAAGCAGGCATAGTACCGACAACTAATGCCCTAGAATTTCTATCTGCTTATAAGAAAGAAGATAATTATACTGTATGGGTGGAAATTGCAAGTAGTATTGGACGACTTGAACAGTTAATTGCCAAGACTTCCTCGAAACAAAAATTAAATAAATTTATTCTCAATGTGTTTTCTCTCTTAGCGAGACGTCTAGGTTGGAATAAAAAAACGGGGGAAATTCACACAAATACCCTGCTTCGCTCGCTTGCAATTTCTCGCGCAGGGCGAGCCGGAAATAAAAAGATTATCACTCGAGCAAAAAAATATTTTCAAGATATACAAAATAGTAAATATATATCACCTGACATTCGTTCGGCAATTTATGGAATAGTTGCCAGTTATGGCGGAATGAAAGAATATAACGCTTTTATTAAACGTTACAAAGATGAAACACTTCATGAAGAAAAAAATAGAATTGGCAGCGCTCTGGGAGACTTCTCTAATCCCAAAATTCTGAAACTTATTTCAAAGTTTGCCATGTCAAAAGATGTGCGTATGCAAGATACTGTTGGCATCATATTGGGAGTGGGGACAAACCCAGTTGGACGTGACATGTGGCTACAATTTATCAAAGAGAATTGGAGGGCATTAGTATCGCGTTACGGCGACGGCGGGCATACCTTAAGCCGACTGGTGAAAGCTATAAGCGGTAGCGCCGAGCAAAAACACTTAACATCTTTTAAAACCTTTTTCAAAACTCACGAAGCCCCCGGTGCCAAACGTGCCATCGAACAAGTCCTCGAACGCCTAGAGGGAAATATCGCTTGGCTCAAACGAGATGAGAAAACGATAAAAAAGTTTCTTAAATAAAAATTACTTAGTTGGTAATTTTTGTAATTCTTCTAAATATCTATCAGTTGCTTGCTGATTACCACCTTCAATTAATGTAATATCACTTTCTAGGCGATCAACAAAATCTTGCAAATGACGTAGTTCTTCGAGTACTTCAGGAGAAGTAAAATAATCTTTTTGGTCTTTTTCGTATGTAGACCCTGGTTGTGATTCGTGAGTTTTATAGTAATTTGCTTGGGCAGCCAGGATTTCTAACCTGGCCCTCTCTTGTTCGAGTCTTTGTCTAATATATACAATGGCCTGGGCCTTTTTACTGGCTGGACTTTCTGGCCCTCTTTGTGTCGGTGTTCCTCCAATCATAATATATACATTATAATACATTAAATTAATCTTGCACAAACGATATAAGTTAAAGTTATCCACACCTCTTTTAGCCACTTTACCCCATACCAAAATCTTTTACCTATCTACTTTAGTATAGTAAAGTTTATCCACAGATTTAGTACGGGGCATGCTTGACTAACCCACTTTAGTTTGCTAAAGTGGACAGTATTATGAAAGATAGTAAAAATGTGGATTGGAATACAAGAGGAAATAAGCAATTAGTTGCAGGTATTTTGGCGATTAAAAATGCCGATGAAGCCAAGCGTTTTCTGCGTGATTTAATGACCGCAGGAGAGATACAGGAATTCGCAAATAGGCTTGAAGCCGCTTCCCTACTCTCACGTGATGTACAATACAATGCGATTATTGAAAGTACCGGATTGTCATCTACGACAATTGCACGAATATCAAAATGGCTCAAGGGTTCGCTCGGCGGATATCGCCTCATCCTTTCTCGCATATCAAACCATCACAACTCTTCCCAACTTAGGAAAGGGTTGCATTTGAGCTAATTTTTTATTTAATTAATTTTTGAAAATAACCCCTTCCTCAGTTGTCTACTTGAGGAAGGGGTTTTGCGTTTGCGAAACTTACAGTTCTTTCAAAAAGAGAAAAGATGAAAATCCGCTCAGCAGTACAGCTCGATGGCCTGCTTGCCCTAATCGGCGAACAGAACGTAGCTGGCTGTAAAAAGGCTCTGAAAGATAGGGTTAGGATTTGGGTGTTCAGGAAAGAGGCAGAAGTGAATAGCGAGCGAGAACTCACAGCAGAAGAAAAAGAGTTCTGTGTGCGTCGCTTGGCCTCTGGCGAGCAGTGGGCTGGAATTTTTCGACGTCCTGAATCAACCCCTGAACCGGGGGTGACTTACAGCTCTGACCATGATGTTCATGGCAATCGAATTGGCCGAAGATGATAGGGGCAGTGCTCGTTTGGAAAAACGACTTGCCCCTTCACTATTTTTATTTGAATTCTTTTAATATCTCTTCTCCACTTTACTTAACTAAAGTAGATGGGAAAAAATAGATAGAGGTTAAAATGTTTGAAGATAAAATTTAAAATTTATTATGCGCGTCGATTTTAGCGGCGAGGATGAAGTCGTTTTCAGAGAGTCCACCGATGGCGTGAGTCCAGAGTATTAGTTTCACTTTATTGTAATGTATCTCTATATCCGGATGATGACCTTCTTCTTCAGCAATATCAGCCACTAGGTTAATAAAATTTACCGCCCCGATAAAATCTTTGAATTTATATTCTTTAGAAATTCTTGCCCCGTAGTGAGCTTGCTCTACTTCGGGGTTTTGTTCCCATTCTAGCGTCCAGCCGGAAATTTGAGTCAAATAATCTTCCGCTTGCATTTTATCAAAGGGTTTAACTCCCCTTCCTTCACATGGTATACATTTTTTATTTAATAAATCCATCTAGCAATTATAGCAAAAACTCTTGAAATATAAACTTTTCTTCGGTACGGATTTTTTGAAGCTTAAAAAATCCTGAAGTTCTCGGTTCGTCAGCCTCGAAACCCCTGCGAAAAGTTATATTTCAACGAGTTCTCGCAATTTAGCGATTTTATAAATACTAAACACAAGCACAAAAGCAGCTACCCATTGTGACAATGAAAGCATGGTTTTGTTTACTATCATATCAAGTATTATTGCAATAAAAGGAAATGTAAGTTCAAGAATAGTGGAGATATGTACTGAAGTCTTAGCTAATCCCCTATAGTAAATCAAAAGTGCCACCATGCCGGTAGATAAAGCAATAAGTGTTAAAAAACCAAATTGTGAAGCGTTTGGTATAGCTAAAACGTTATTTGTTTTACCAAATAAGGATAAAACAGGCAGGGCGACAATGAGTGTAATTAAAAATCTGTAAAAAGTGCTAACTTTGAAGTCCACTTTCCCTAAAAGCATTTTAGAAAATGTAGTGGAAGAGCCCCAAGCAAATGCTGCGCCCAAGGCATATAAAGCGGCAACTACAGTGCCACTACCGGTAGCCCAGTTCACATATCCATCTTTAAATGTCACAAAATAAGCCGAAACAATAGCGATAATTGCCCACTTAATATAACGCTTATCCATCTGTTCTTTTAGGAAAATTCCAGCTGTGGTGATAGCGAAGATTGGCTGTAACTTTTGTAAAAGAAATACCACTGATATAGTGATGTACTGTACTTTACCAAGCGCTGTTGTGAACCAAAGTGTGCCAAAAAGCCCGCTCAAAATAGCGACAAGAATAACGAGCCACCACTCACGCTTCTCAAGTTTGGTTTCTAAAACATATTTTAAAATGAATGGAGACAAAATTATGAGTCCGATCAAGTGCTCGAAGAATATTATAGTTATGGGTGGAAGTGAATATAAGTGCTGGCGGATAAGCCCGTCAAAGGCCCAAAGAAATGCGGCAGTTATGATAAATAATGGCCCTGAATAATCTTTTAGCATTGTTTTAAATCTTTTTTAATTTGCTCTTTTAATTCTTCTTCAGTATCAAACTTTTTATATTCTCTTAAAAATTTATTTATTTGAAGACTAACTTGTTTACCATAAGCGTCTCCATTATACCCCATTAAATGTGCTTCTATTTTTTTTCCTGGTCCCACTACAATTCCGACGCGGTATTCTAGATTATTTAACATTACAACACCAGAATATATTCCTTCCGGTGGAAATTCTTTCATAGCAGTTTCTAAATTTACCGTCGGGAAGCCGATTTTTTTGCCGTAGCCGTCGCCTCGTATCACCTTTCCAGAAATTATGTAATTCATTGCCTAGTATCCTTCATTTCCGAGTCTTTCGTCAATTCTATTCATGTCGCGCGGAAACATTGCGGCCTCGCGGATATTTTTGAGTCCCAATAACTGCATGGTCATGCGTTCAGCGCCAAGGGCAAAACCGCCTTCGGGTGGAACTCCGTATTTAAATGCTTCCATAAACATTTTAATTTTTTCCGGATCCATTTTCCAAATTTCTACATGTTTCATTAATTGATTATAATCATTAATTCTTCTGCCGCCCGAGAGCCATTCTATTCCCCGGCACAATAAATCCATTCCCTCATTGTATTCTGGTTCTTCCGCGTTAGGATAAACATAGAAAGGCTTTTTGCGAGTGGGGTAACCATAAACGAACACGAAGTCAGAACCGGTTTCTTCTTTTATAATTTCGCAAATTTCTCGCTCATCCTGCGGATTAGTATCTTTATCTCCTCTTACATCACGGTCGAACCTCTCGAAAATTTTCTGCTGAACTTCTCGTAATGTTAGGGTTGGAGTTTTTGAGAGCATCACTGGAACAGTAGCGTTTAAAAGCTTCAAATGTTCTCCATTTTTTTTCTCCACTTGTTTTAATATAAACCTAACTGTTTCTTCTGCCATGTCCCGAACGTCGGTCCAAGAATCTATAAAACTCATTTCTGCGTCAAGAGAAACTATTTCGGTAAGGTGTCTGGTCGTCGAAGATGGCTCAGCTCGGAATATTTTATTTACCGAAAAACACCTTTCAAATGCAGACACCACGATTTGTTTATAAAGTTGCGGAGACTGCGTGAGATACGCCTTTTTATCAAAATAGTTCACCTGAAATACCTCTGCCCCGCCCTCCGCAGTCGCCGGAGTAATTACCGGCGCCTGAAATTCAAAAAACATATTTTTCTTCATAAACTCCCTGAAGGAGTCTATTATCGTTTCTTGAACTTTAAAAATCGCTTGAACTTTCTGCTGTCTTAAAATCAATGATCGGTTGTCAAGTTCGGCAGTCAATTCTAAATTATATCCATCTAGCGACATATCGAAAGGAAGCGGAGCAGCTTCCGATAATATTTCTATTTTTAAGATTTCTAATTCAATATCGCCGTTTACCATTTCTGCGTTTATATTTTTATCCGGGCGCTTATTCACGAGGCCTCTGATTTTCAAGACCCATTCGAGTCGAATTTCTTTCGTTTGCTCTATCATATCTGCATGGCTCGGCAAAGCCACACATTGCACTCTACCAGTCATATCCCGCATATCGAAAAATACCATTTTTCCTTGGTTTCGCCTGACATTTACCCATCCGGCGATAGTGACTTCCTTACCGACATGTTCTTTTAAATCTTTAATATATATTCTATCTTTCACAGTAAAAATATTATAGCACCCCGTAGTAGATTTTAGCAAAGTAAATTTTTAAAAATTTTTGATGCATTAATCATTTTTTATATTTACTACCTCGCTTTCGGTGTTGGGTAGATCATATGGGTTGACGAAACGTTCAGCATCGGAGTGTATGAAGCCTTCTATTCAGTTGTCAAAGAACAAAAATGAGCCCTCTCGAAGGCTCATTTTTGGGTTGTAATTTATTTTTAAATTTTTACAGCGCAAATATCAGCCCTAGAAGACTACGGCTGAAGAAATAATTATTTAAATTTATATTTTTGTTTTTCATTTTAATTCATGGAAAAGAGAGGGGGC
>MFUU01000018.1:0-21171 GCA_001785805.1 Candidatus Nomurabacteria bacterium RIFCSPLOWO2_01_FULL_39_17 | reverse complement strand
CCAGCCTCTCATAATACTGCGAATCCGGTTTACCCACGAAATTGAGGAATACGACGAAGAGCCTCAATTGCACGCTCTTCCAACTTTGGAAGAGGTAGAGGGGGTGGGGCCACGGAATTCTCGGGCTCCGTTTCTGCGGGAGTGTTTTTGCCAGCTTCCATCGCTTCGCTCCTTCTTCGTGATTGGTTAGAAGCCTGACTCTGCATCCCTGTGGTGGGGTATTTCTGGTGCTCTTGGAGGTACCACGGGCGGAAGTTCTTCCTCGACTGGAGCCTCCCACGATGGCGGTGGTACTACTTCGTGCGGACGACGCTTGCCATCAATTTTCTCCTGCTCAGATTGAAATGCCATGAAAATCATCCCCTTTATCATTATGGGTTGGATTCGCTGTCGAAGAACAATACTAGCCCTCTGAGGGCTAGTATTTGAGTTGTAAATTTTTTATTTGAGATTTACAGCGCAAATATCAGTCCTCTAGGGTCTGCCTAAAGAGTCTAAAGAAATATCTGTTTGCGTGTAATTTGGTCACGATTTATTTATATCAAAAAAATAGCTGATATGCAACCACCTGTGGAAAACCCCGAACTAGAGCAAGGCTCGGTACGGGGCAGGCCCTTAATTCATATTATTCAAAGTATTCGGATGTGTTTATGGACATCCAGTCCAAAAGCCCCCGCATTATCGAAGACGCCCCCACGCTGTTGCTCGAAGGTCCGGCTTCCATCATTATGGTAAAGACGTATTTTGGATTCTCATACGGGAAAAAACCGACAATCCAAGAGTTAACTTTATTTTTTGCAAGGCCGAGTTGGGCGGTACCGGTTTTCGCTGCAACTTTTACATAAGGCACATTGAGCGCTACCGCAGTGCCATAATTTACCGCCTGCCTCATGCCCTCGTGCACTACGATGAAATCTTCTTTCTTCAAATCAAGCACAGAAGTGATGGGTGTTTGATTTGCATTTTCACCAATATCTTTTATTAAAAAATGCGGATTAACCAATGTGCCGTAGTTAGCGATGGCAGAAATAGCACGTGTCATTTCCATTGGTGTTACCTGAAATCCATACTGTCCAATGGCTGTATTATAAGTATCCCCAATACGCCATGGATCGCCGGCGAAATTTTTTATTTTCCAATCCGGACTCGGGATTGTTCCGCCTTTTTCATCTGGTAAATCAATTCCGGTTTTCTGTCCGATGCCGAAGAGTCGCACATATTTCTCGATATTCAGAATACCCAAACCTTTCTGTCCCTCAAACCCGCCTCCAATTGTATAAAAATAAACATCGGATGAAACAGCCAGAGCTTGCCGCATATCTGTCCAGCCGTTTACTCGCCAATCCTTAAAAACGCTTTTTTGGTTCGGAAAATAAGGATTGGGAATCGAAATTGAACCAGTTGATAAAATCTTTTTATATTGATCAATTATTTTTTCATTCAGCGCGCCCATAGCCAGAAGCGGCTTGATAATAGACCCCGGCGTGTAAAGACCCGATATGGTTCTATCCATAAAAACTTTCCTTTTATCATTCAAATAGCCCTTTATAATACTGCTTTCTTTGCCCAATGATAACAATTCACCATTGTATTCGGGAAAACTAGTGGAGGTTATAATTTCCCCATTTCTGATGTCCATTAATATTCCCGCTCCGCCGGTAAAAAAATTACTCTTAGCCAAATTCTGAATAAGAGAAAACAGTTCTCCCTGAATACGGGAATCAATAGTTAACACCAAATCTTTCCCCTGCTTCGGAGCGTTTACAATATTTTCTGAATGAATTTCTCCCCGAGCATCAATTTCCACCACCTTTGATCCATTTTGGCCATTCAATGATTCATTATACTGTTTTTCAAGTCCATCCTTGCCCATAAATTCACTTTGCCAATAATTACCCATTTTATCAACTGCCGGATAGCTCACATATCCCAATAAATGCGCAAATCCCGATTTCAAATATGTTCGGGCGGAGAAAGTTTCTTCTGTTCTCTTATTCCCAGCAAGCTCGACTTTATTTCTATCATAAATAATTCCCCGATCGGCGAATATTATTTGCCGTTTTAGGATATTATTTTCACTTCTTTTAAAATACGTTTCGCCTTTTTGTATTTGTAAGTATATAAGCCGGGTTGAAAAAGACAGAACGCCGACCAAGAAAAAGATTCCAAGAAATAAGATAGTTCTCTTTGAGATTGGTTTTTCTATTCTTCCTTCAAATTGCTGGCGGTCGAAATTTTGGATATTTTTCGAATCAAGAAAAATTTCATCGGGCTCGACAAAGGAATTTACGTTTTTTACTCTATGTTTTTTAAACATTTGCGTGATTATTTTATTTCTTTGGGATAAAATCTTAGTTTCTTTTTAAGAAATTCTATTACCAGCAGAAATATAATCGAAAACAGAAAAGAAACAAAAGTAATATTAAAAAACTTAATTTCTTTTACCGCATACAGTAAATCAGACAACAGAAACAACAAACCTGCTTCTATGAAAAAAGAAAAATAAGCCATACCTATCAGTACTAAAATAGCCGATATATAAAAGGGTAAAAAAAGTATTGAAAATAGAAGTATAAGGGAAAAACTGATTCGAAGTGCCATAACTTTATTTTATACGCTACGTTGCAAAAATACAAATTAAAAAATTCTACGCCAAATAAAACGTATAAGGAAAAAGACAATAAAAGCTAGGGCAATATAAAAAACCCATTTATTGTCCAGTATTATCGAAAAAATAGCTAAGAAAAAGAGTTCGATATATTTCAAAGGTTTTTGGAGTTTCGCATTTGATTCTGAGTCTGGTAAGACTTCTTCATTATTCAGAGCTTTAATTTGATTGCTTATTTCTTCTTTTTTATTCCTTGAGAAAGTTCCAGCGCTCTCACGCATTTTTTCTAGGCTATTTACCGCTTCTATAATAGGTTTGGCAATAAAGTCCGGCGTATTTTCTAGAATTACATTTTGTACTTTCGCGATTTGCCCATCTGTAGCGCTATCACCGATAATGTCTGGCAATTTAGGAACTATCTTTTTATTTATTGTTCTGGAACTTTCTTCCGTTTGGTTCTCGGTCAGATTTACATTCTCATACTTGCCTGTCGATATTAAAAATTTAGCGTTTTCAATTTTTGCGAAAATGTTGTGAGCTCCGGCATCTACTGTCCAATCTATGGAAATATCTTTCACGCTCTTCCCCGCCACAACAAAACTTTTTTTACCTAAAATTGTCGTTTTATCGTAGAAATTTACCATCCCAGAGAGCTCTCTTGCGTCAGGGTTGAAAATTAAAGTATAAATTTTGATTTTGTCCCCTTCTTCAAATGGATCTTTAGAATACCAAATATTGCCAGGTATGAAACCCGCATTAGTTATCTGTGCGTTTATTTCATTGGCGGGCAATAGACAAACGAACAACAACGAAATTATTCCGACTTTTTTTAGCATGTTTTTATTATACCAATTTTGAAGCCAAACCGGTATAACTCTCTGGAGTTATTTTCAACAACTCCTTTTTTATTTTATCGCCAACTTCCAAGGTATTTATAAAATTACGAATATCCGCAAGTTTAATATTTTTACCGCGAGTCAGTTCTTTTAACTTTTCATACGGCATTTGTATTCCTTCTCTTCGCAGGATTGTTTGTATTGCTTCTGCTACGACTTCCGGATGATTCTTTAATATTTCACGGACTCTCTGTTCGTTTACCTTGATTTTACTCAACCCCTTCAGCAAATACTCGTAAGCAATCAAAGAATGAGCAAAAGCAGTGCCGAAATTCCTCTGCACGGTAGAGTCGGATAAATCCCGCTGAAGCCTAGAAATAGGCAGTTTGCGGGCAAAAAATTCAAAAAATGCGTTAGCCACGCTCAAATTCCCCTCGCTATTTTCAAATTTTATCGGATTTATTTTATGGGGCATAGTGGAAGAGCCTATAGTTCCCTCTACCGGTTTTTGTATGACCCATTCATCACTTATATATCGCCACATATCTTGGTTAAAATCTATTAAAATGCTATTTATCCGTTTTAGATTATCGAAAATTTCAATATAAGAATCGTGCGACTCGATTTGCGTGGTAACCAGGTTGGGTTCTAGATGCAAGGTTCTAGTTTCTAGCTTATTTAACTTATTAATGAAACTTTTTGTAAATGCCGGCCAATTTATTTTAGGAAATGCTATCAAATGCGCGTTGTAATTACCGATAGCGCCGTTTAATTTCGCGGATATTTTTTGTTTCTGTAAATTTCTTACTTGCTTCTCAATCCTTTTGGCAAACACCAAAAACTCTTTGCCGAAAGTTGTTGGAGTTGCCGGCTGTCCGTGAGTGCGGGCAAGCATTGGAAGATTCTTGTGCTTTTTTGCTAAGTTATTAATTTCTTTCATCACTCTATTTAACTTGCCAAGCAATATATCTACTCCGTCGCGAAGCATTAAGGCGTAAGCCAAATTGTTCGTATCTTCGCTAGTTAGCCCGAAATGAATCCATTCCAAAACATCTTTAAGCGACGAATTGCCAAGTTTCATTTTCATAAAGTATTCCACCGCCTTCACATCATGGTCGGTAGCTTTTATATTTTTATAACCCCTCGTTTCAATATCGGAAATTATTTGAGCATCAGCTTCCCTTAAATTATAAAGCAATCTGATTAATTTTATTTCCCTATTCGAGAATCTTCTTAATTTAATTTTTAACTTGGATAATGCGATTAAATATTCTCCCTCTACCACTATTCGATAATGCATCAAACCTCTTTCGGAAAATATCGGAGAAAGCGTAAAAGAAGACTTTTCGTAGCGTCCGTCTATTGGCGAAATCGAGTTTAGAGACATTTATTTTTTAGATAAATTATTAGTAATTCTTTCCATGGCTGATTGAGAAAAATCGTGGTTAAAAGTCTTGCCGGTAATTATCTCATATATTTTAATATATCGGCGGGAAAGTTCAGCCACCAGTTCAGGCGGAGCTTTCGGTAGCGCCTCGTCTTTATAAGGATCGCAATGATCCTTAAACCAAAGTCGTAAAAACTCTTTATCAAAATATTCCGGTTCTTCCCCTTTCCTGAAACACTCTTCATAACTTCCGGCCATCCAGTAGCGGGATGAATCGGGGGTATGTATTTCGTCTATGAGCATTAACTTGCCGTCCCCATCAAGTCCGAATTCGTATTTGGTGTCTACCAAAATAAGTCCGTGTTTTAGCGCGATTTCCTGTCCTCTTTTAAATAAAGCTTTAGCTACTTTTTCAACTTCGGTTATCATTTCGCGAGAAAGCAAATTCTCGGCCACAATTTCATCGGACGAGAGCGTCCTATCATGTTCTTCGAATTTAGTTGAAGGCGTAAAGACTGGTTCATCCAGCTTTTGATTTTTCTTCATGCCGTCAGGTAAAGTAAAGTTTCCAAAATTACGCTTGCCGTCCTTATAATAAGTCCAGAGCGAAGTGGAAGTAATTCCCGTGATATATCCGCGTACGACTGCCTCTACCGGCAAAGATTTGCATTTTTTTACAACCAAGACGCTAGGATCTGGCGAGCTTAATACATGATTTTGAATGATATCCCTTGTTTGATCAAACCAGAACAAGCTGATTTGATTTAAAACTTCTCCTTTAAATGGCACATAAGCTATGTTCCTGTCGAAAGAAGAATGCCGGTCGGTGGAAATAAGAGTAATATGGTCTTTTGCAATGTAAACATCGCGCACTTTCCCAACTTTCTTTTCTCCTAAATTAGTGAAGTTTGTTTCTGTCAAAACATCGTCTATATGCTCCTTTATTTTTTCTATATTCATTTTAAAATTACTTTACCACTTCCTTTAATAATTTTACCGATTTCATAAATAGTAAAATTATGATATTTTTTTAAAATTATTTCGATTTTCGTTTTCTCTGATTTAGGCATAACCAAAATAAGCCCGATACTCATATTGAAAGCTGTGTACATTTCCCTTTCGCTGATATTGCCAATTTTTTGCATAAAAGGAAAAATAGGCAGCATGGGCCATGAATCTTTGATAATTGCAGCATCTAAATTTTTCGGCAATACGCGCGGTACATTTTCAATAAATCCTCCGCCTGTTATATGCGCTATACCCCTCACATCTACCCCAGAATCTAAAATTTCTAAAATAGGCTTGGTGTAATTCATATGTACTTTGAGTAATGCTTCACCCACTGTCATGCCAAGTTCGGAGATTTGAGTGTCTACTTTATGTTTAGCAACTTCAAAAATTAATTTACGCGCCAGCGAGAAACCGTTTGTGTGAAGTCCTGATGAAGCAAAACCGAGTAAAATGTTTCCCTCTTCAATCTTCTCTCCGGTTATGATTTTATCTTTTTCCACTACTCCGGTAATGCATCCGGCGATGTCGTGCTTGCCCTTCATATATACTCCTGGCATTTCGGCAGTTTCTCCGCCAATGATTGAAACTCCAGCTTCTCTGCAAGCTTTTGCCATACCGGAAACTATTTCCTCCATTTCACTTGGAACCAATTTTTCGTTTGCCACATAATCAAGAAAAGTCAGTGGCCTAGCGCCCATGGCAATGATGTCTCCACAGCTATGTCCCACCATATCTTCACCCACCGAGTCATATTTATTCGCCATTTTGGCCACCAAGAGTTTGGTGCCTACGCCATCAATACTTTGCACCAGTATCGGGTGTTTGTAAGATTTTAAAATTTCTCCTAGGTCATACAGCCCGCCAAAGTGCCCAATTCCAGTAAGTACTTGGGGAGTATGCGTGCTTGTTACATTATTTTTTATTCGCTCAATGACTTCATTACCGGCATCAATATCCACGCCTGCTTGTTTATACAAGTCGTTCATATTTATTTCCCTAAGTATTTTTTATATCCAATTTTTAATAGTTTCTCACCTTTTTTTTCTGTATCTTCGGCTAATTTTTTCTTATAGGCAATTAATTTCTTTTCTAAATTTTTATCGGAAGTTGCGAGAATTTGGAGAGCTAAGAGTCCGGCATTTTTTCCCGCATTTATACCGACAGTTGCCACTGGCACCCCTGGGGGCATATTCACGGTAGATAAAAGAGAGTCAAGCCCATCTAAACTTTTCGCTCGTACTGGGATACCGATTACCGGCAGAGTAGTGAGAGATGCTATCACACCGGCCAAATGCGCCGAACCCCCGGCTCCACCAATCAATATTTTAATCCCACGACTTTTAGCATTTGTAACGTGTCTGTAAACCAGTTCCGGGCTCCTATGCGCCGAGGCAATGGTCATATCATAAGACACACCGAATTCATCAAGTACTTTTGCCGCTTCGGCCATTACCTCCAAATCCGAATCTGAACCCATAATTATGCCAACCTGAGTATCTTTTTTCATGTCTGTATTTTAACATTAAAAATAAATAAAACAATAAAAATAGAAAAGACCTCGTGAAAGATATTTTCCACGAGGTCTACGAACCTCGTGATTCGTACTTGTTTTTAACAAGATTTGATGGTTGTCCCAGTGGCCGGGCGGGATGTTTTCCGCCCGGCAACTGGGACGCCGGCCACGTGGGTGGTTATATACTCAAACCAGCCACGACGACGGGGCTTCCGCGCGTGTTGCGCATCGAGCCTCCTCAAGTTGAAGAAAGAGCATCTTGGGAAAGGGGCAAGGCCACCTTTACCCAGTATTGAAAGTATAGCATACTCTAACCCAAAAGTCAAGAGCTAAGTAACCAAATATTTCAGTGCTTTTTTGCCTATATCTTTACGATATTGCATTCCATCAAATTTTATTTTTGAAACTGCATTATAGGCAGTAGCGAGAGCTTCTTCAAGATTTTTACCAATGGCGCTGACTCCCAGCACTCGCCCGCCGTTGGTAATAAGTTTTCCGTTTTCTGTTTTTGTTCCAGCATGAAAAATTACAACATCTGTGTTTTTTTCCGCATCTTCAATACCTGAAATAACTTTGCCTTTTTCATAATTTCCCGGGTATCCCTCTGAAGCTAATACTATCGTGCAAGCCGATAAATTTTTCCATTCAATTTTTATTTTATCCAGTGTGCCGTCAATACAAGCGTCAAACATATCCAAAATATCTGTCTCAAGTAATCGCATATAGGTTTGAGTTTCCGGGTCGCCAAAACGAGAATTGAATTCAAATACTTTTGACCCTTCTATTGTGAGCATTATTCCCGGGTATAAACAACCGACAAATGGCCTACCTTCTTTTGCCATGTCCTGTATCGTGGGGGCTATGATTTCTTTTTCAATTTTTTTTATAAGGGTACTATCCACAAAAGGCAATGGCGCAATAGTTCCCATTCCGCCGGTATTTGGACCCATATCGCCGTTATAGATACGCTTGTGGTCTTGTGAAGGTGGAAAAATTTTCCAATTTTTTCCATCCGAAAGCGCATGGATTGAGATTTCTGTGCCCGACAAAAATTCTTCAATCACCACTTCATTACCAGCAGCGCCGAAGATTTTATCAATAAAAATCTTTTTTAAAGTCACCATTGCTTTTTCATGTGTTTGCGCGACAGTCACACCTTTCCCCAACGCCAGCCCGCTTGCTTTCACCACCACGGGGAGCGAATGTTTTTCTACATAAATTTTAGCCTCTTCAAAATTATTAAAAGTTTTATATTTTGCCGTAGGGATATTATGCCTTCCCATAAAATCTTTCGCATAAGCTTTGGACCATTCAAGCTCGCTTGCGGCCTTGGTTGGTCCCCAGATGCGCAAATTTTGCTCTTGGAATGAGTCCACAATACCGAGCGCCAGCGGGTCATCGGGAAGCGCCAAAGTCAAATTGATTTTTTTTTTGGCGAATTCTATAAGTTTTGAGATGTCAGTGGCCCCAATATTAATATTTGTGCCGAGCATCGCCGTGCCGGCGTTCCCGGGCGCAAAGAAAAGCTCTACTTTTTGTTTTGATTGAGCCACTTTCCAGCCAATTGCATGTTCCCGACCGCCCCCGCCTATTATTAAAATTTTTTGTTTTTTCATAATTTTTTGTCAAACATCTTGTCAAACATCGGGTGTTTGACACTTAGCCATTTGGATATACCTTTTTAGCAGTTTCTTTGCATTTTTCTAAAATTTCTTCTTCGTCTTTTTCTATGAGCGGTTTTTCGCGGAAAAAAGATACCACATGTCCCTCGCTGAAGTCATGCAAAGTTTCAATCTGCACTTCGTGTTCCACCGGCAGTAATTTTTTCTGCAAACTCTCCGGAGTTTCATTGGGGAATATTTCCACTTGTTTTCTTCTTAAAATCGCTCCTTTATCAAACTCGGAAGTTACTAAGTGAGCCGTCGCCTCTGTCCAAAAATCATGTCCTGTCTTGCGCACGAAATCTAGTCTTGCCTGAATTACTCTCATGCCATACATTCCCGGGCCACCGAAATCCGGCCTGCCGTTATCAAGCGGTCCTGGATGTTGGTTAATAATGCGTCCTTCAAATTTTTTCACTACATTATCGGGAGTTTTTATCATCCAGCCGTATTGCCCGATTGAATTCACTCCGCGTTTTTCGCATTCACTGATTATTTTTTTTCCGAATTCTTCCCTATTTTCCCAATCTCTCGGATTTATCACGATTATATTTTCGACTGACATTCCGGCATTTTTTGCTCGCTCTAGTCCGCCCACTTTTTTATTGCTCGAGATTACAAGCACCGGTTCCACATTCGACAGTTTGCCGTTCCTGCACGCCAAGAGTATTGCTTCCATGGTAGTGCCTCCACCGGAAATTAGCATAGCTAATTTTATTTTAGGATTTGGGAACATCATAACTTACTTCTTTTTTACGTTCTTTTAAATCAATCGGATATTCTCCCGTGAAAAACGAAGTGCAAAGATGATTTTTGGGCAAACCGATGGATTTTATCAACCCATTAAGGGACAAGAAGTGTAACGAAGTAGCTTCAAGAAATTTACGAATTTCCTCCACTGTTTTATTGGAGGCTATTAATTTTTTTTGTTTTGGAGTGTCGATGCCGTAGAAGTCGGGAAAACGCACTGGAGGCGAAGACACCAGGAAATGCACTTCTTTGGCGCCAGCTTTAAATAATGTTTTTATCAATCCCTTACTTGTCGTTCCCCTTACGATAGAATCGTCAATTACCGCTATACTTTTACCATTGAGCGCTTCTTTAAGCGGTATGAGTTTTAGGGCCACACTATGATCGCGTGATTTTTGATTGGGCTCAATAAAGGTTCGGTGTACATAACGATTCTTTACTAGAGCTAATTCTATCGGTATGCCCGATACTTCTGAATAACCCAGCGCGACGGGCATAGCAGTGTCCGGTATCGGGACTATCGCATCAACTGTCAATTTGTGTTCGTAAGCGAGCGTCCTGCCGAAGTTTTTCCTAACTTCATAAACTGATTTTCCCGCCAATATGCTGTCTGGACGAGAAAAATAGACATATTCGAATACATCATGTCTTGGTTTTGCTTTTGCTAGTTTTATGCTTTTTAAACCTCTTGCATTTATCACCAGCATTTCTCCCGGAGTTACTTCTCTCACAAAAGTTGCGCCGATAGTATCTAATGCGCAAGTTTCCGAAACTACAACATAACCGTTTTTAATCTTACCAAGTGAAAGTGGGCGTATGCCATATTGATCACGCACAGCAAC
Source organism: Candidatus Nomurabacteria bacterium RIFCSPLOWO2_01_FULL_39_17 (assembly GCA_001785805.1). GTDB lineage: Bacteria > Patescibacteriota > Minisyncoccia > Phycocordibacterales > UBA9973 > UBA9973. The sequence goes on along the minus strand of MFUU01000018.1, from coordinate 10,563 downwards.
TAGATTTTTTGCGTCCATCATCACGATAGAGAAAGCTCCAATGATTAGAGGAAAAACTTTTTTTACGGCGGTTGGTAGGGGTTCCCCATTTCTTATATAAAAATTAATTGCATCAGCTACCATTTCCGAATCCGAACGATTTTTCTCTAAAATTTTTTTTGAATGAAGAAATTTTTCAAGAGATTTCACACTTGGTAAATTGCCATTGTGCGCTAGGGCAAAAGTATGATCAATATTTATAACTGGCTGGGCGTGATCCAGCGCTTCACCACCAGAAGTGGAGTATCTATTATGTCCTATTCCGATATATCCTTTTAAGTTTTCTACATCACGCTCTTTGTAAACTTGAGCCACTAATCCTGCGCCCTTATGGCTGTGAAGCTTTTTCCCGTCGCTGGTGGTTATGCCGGAAGCTTCTTGACCTCGATGTTGCAGTGCAAACAATGCGAAAAATGCCATCTTGGAAACCGGCAATCCTTTACCGTATATACCAACAATTCCGCATTTTTCTTTGAGTTCGTTCATTTGAAGTAATTTATTGCATTTTTAAAAATCTGTAATCCTTCACCCCGCCTAGTGTTCAGGCGGGGCAAGCCTTCCTTTGGAACTTTTTTATTTTTTGACCAGAGCGGACTTTGGTGCGAAAACATCGCTCTTTCAGGGTGTGGCATTAGCCCAAAAACCCTACCATTATACGCCAAAACTCCGGCAATGTCATAATCCGAACCGTTGGGATTTGCTTCAAGATTTTGAAAATTACATACTTCTCCCTTTGCGTATATTAAGGCAATTTGATGGTTTTTACTAAGATTTTTATATTCTTTTTGATTAATGACATATCGCCCCTCGCCGTGCGCTATGGGAAACGATATTTTTTTAATTCCTTTGAGCCACGGACTCTGATTTTTTTTACCCTCTATTTTTAAATCTACCCAACGATCTAGATATTTACCATTCTTATTATATGTAAGCGCGCCGGGTAAAATTCCGAGACTGGTTATTATCTGAAAGCCGTTACAAATGCCGATTACTAAAGTGTCGCGAGACAAAAATTCCTTCAATTCTTTTGATAAATGGTTTTTAAATTTATTAGCATAAGCTTTTCCGCTTCCTGTGTCATCGCCATAAGAGAATCCTCCGGGGAAAGCCAGTATATCGTATCGAGAAAGCGTTTTTGGCTTAGCTATCAAATCATTAATGTGCGCAATATCGGCTAGTCCACCAGCAGTTTCGAAAGCAAATTTCGTTTCTTCTTCGCAGTTGAGGCCATATCCGGACATTATTATTACTTTTAGTTTTGAAGTTTTTTTCTTTTGTTTCATATTAATATATTTCCTGCTGATAACATTTTTCGCAATAAACTATTTCCAGTCTCTCTGGTGAATAGCTTGTTTTAAATTCTATTTTACACTTATCTTTCCCGTGAAAATGATTTTCTTTATCGCACATGCATTGCCTGTCCCATAATTTTAATGGATTTCTTAATTTTAGGCGCTGGTAATGCCGACAATTTGGGCATAGTCTTGGCAATGGCAAACTCATCCTTTTGTAAAACTTAATCTCTTCAGGAACAATTTTAAACGCCTCGGTGCATTGCTCCATACATTTACCGTTATGTTCGCACTCAATTATCTGATTAATAATGTCCTCTCTTACTCCCTTGATGTGGTCTGGGATATCCTTTGTTTTTAAGGTAATTTGATAATTTCGTTCTTCGAGGTATTTCCAGGTGTAGTTTCTTTTCTGCGCTTCTTCTTTTGTAAGAGGAAAATATTCTTGCGCGATTGTTTCATTATAAGCAAAGGGAGATAAATCGCTTGGAAAAAATTCTCCATATTTATAGATTTTACCTTTTTGGTCAACATAGGGCATATCATCCATTTGTTTAATAATTTTCGGCAAAAGCTTCTCATATTCTTCTTTTGTATATTGTTTATTTAGAATACAATATTGCTTCTTGCGCAAACCTTCACAACCAAAGATATTTAAACAATCATGGCATTCTTCGTTATAGCGCGCATTTTGGTTGAAATAATTTCTAACACCAAAAGCTTGATTTGAACCACCAAAACCGTGAGCAACTTCATAAACTAACTCACTTTTAAAACCCTGAAAAGATGTATCGTAACAATCCTTGGCGTTATTGACGCAATAAAATAAGTACTTAGAATCCTCAGTAAGTTGCGAATTAAAAGAATTATGAGTATTACGAGCTTCCAATAAATCATCCCCGTCAGAATTGGTTGATTTATATATACGAGCAAAACGATGGGGCATTGTTAATTCTAATTCTTGCAGTTTTCTTAAAAATTCCTGATGACTTTTGAAACTCCCAATGTTATTTGATTTTATAAATTCTTGATACTTTTCTTTAGTAAGTGGCTGATTGAAAACATAGTACTGTTTATTCACAAGCCCCACGCAATCGAAACAATTCATACAGTTTCGGCAATCTGTTAAATAATAACTATCCATACAATCTATACAGTGGTGGCTAAAAAATAATTTATTAGTTTGCTGACATTCAAAAGTTTCATAGCTGAATTCAACTTTCTTTGAAAAAGCAATATCTAAAGAATCCCTAGAATTTAAAATTTGATTGGCAAAATAAACGCGTTCGTTGTCATACCCACCGAATAAAAGATAACATTCTTTGAAATCAAGGCCGTAATTGCAATATTCGCTGGAAACAAAATTTGTTTGGTATAAATTAGCTCTCGGGACTTTTGATTGCAGTGAACGAAACTGGCTGAAAAACGGAATAGAGAAATCATATTCGCGTCCGTAATCTAACGGCTCCCATTTATCAGATAGCCAACACTCGCGACAGTAGACTACATATGGCCGTTCTTTATTATATACGCTCAATATTGATTTTTTACACATAGCGCACTCGCGGCGATAAAATACCCTATTATTTCGGAAAAGCAATCTTCTCTGAAATCTGCAATCCGGGCAAAAAGTGGGCGCCGGGACTTTCATCTTTTCGTAAAAAGAAAAATCATCTTTTTCTATAATAAAATCTTTTTTACAATTTTGACATATTTGGTTTTCGTTTTTATATTCCATATTCTTAGCTACTTTAGTTAACTAAAGTAGCTAACACCTTACTTCATTAAAAAATCTATTATATCTTTTTTTTGCAGCAATGAATCAACCACAAAATCAGCACCTTCAGCTTCTAGGTCGCCTTTTGAATATTTACTAGTTGCCACTCCAATAGAGTAAATATTTCCTTCTTTTGCACAGCGAATATCAAGAGGGGTATCGCCTATAATAACAAGGTTGCTTTTTTGTATTTGTTTATCATATTTTAACTGAAGTTTTTCTAATGCAATTGGAATCAAATCGGAACGTCGTAATGCCATATTACCAAAAGCACCTGTAGTAATAAATCTTTTAAGACCAGTTTTTTCTAATTTTTTCCAACCAAATATTTCAATATTGCCCGTAAGAACTGCAAGTGGAAAATTTTTCATATAAAGTTCCTCTACTAATTCATAAGCCCCGGGTAGTGTTTCGAATTTTGTTTCTTTTTCATGTTCGATAAAATAATTTTCCATTTCTAAAAACATTTCTGTAAGTTTTTCTTGTGATTTCTTTTTAGGTATATTATAAAAAGCAAGTATTTCGGTTAATATTTGGCCATCAATCATCCCGAAAGTATTTAAATGAGTATAGTCAGCATCTATTCCAAAAACTTTCTTAATAGCAAACTTAAAAGCTTGACCATGAATTTTTTGTCCAGTTTTTATAAGCGTTCCGTCCAAATCAAATAAAGGGATTTTCATATATTATTTCATACTATCAGAAAATTTATGATAAATGGTGTGTAATTTTTTTACAGTTGTTTTTACCACTTTTCTCTTGTCTGTTATCGTTATTTTTTCTTTTGTAACTTTACCCAATTTGGCGCAAGATACTCCCCTCGTCACTTTTTCAAAAGCTTTTATATTTTTAAGCGACACAGAAACCAATACCCTACCCTGACTTTCGGAGAAAAGTTTAGCATCTATCAAAATAGAATTTCCTGATAAATTTTTTACTGATACATCGCAACCGAGCATTCCGCCCACACAAGCCTTCGCTAGAGCAATAGCTAATCCGCCGGATGTGACAGACAAAGAAGAAGATAGTAATTCTTCTTGAATTGCTTTCTCCAGCATTTTATAAACTTTTAAATTATCTTTTAAATTAACTTTTGGCACGCTGTTCCCCAATGCATTATTCCCCTGTTTTTCGGCCAACAATTTGTAATATTCAGAAGCGCCCAATTCATTATTGGTTTCCCCTAATAGATAAATTATATCTCCCGTGTTTTTAAATTCTGGTGAGACAACTTTATAAATATCAGACATTACGCCAATAGCCGAGATGAGAAGTGTGGGTGGAATAGCAATAGCTACCTCTTTTCCTTTCCCGTTATAACCCCTAAAATTGTTAAACATACTGTCCTTTCCGGAAATAAATGGCGTGCCGTAACCTACTGCATAGTCATAGCAAGCTTTGACCGAATCTACAAGTTCCGCCAAGCGCTTTTTTTCATGCGACGAAGACCAGCAAAAATTGTCCAATATCGCCAAGTGAGATAATTTCCCTCCGGAAGCGACAATATTCCGCACCGCAGTATCAAGCGCGCAAGATGCCATATGATAAGTATTGATGTCAGAATACGAGGGATAAGTTGCGGAAGATAGAATTACTCCCTTATTAGAACTTAAAACAGGTCGAAAAACCTGCGTGTCCGTGTTTATACGACCCCGCCCAGACAGAGATTTTAAAACGGAACCAGCTTGTACTTCGTGGTCATACTGTTGTGAAACAAAAGCAAAACTGTTTATATTAAGAGTTCCCAATAAATTTTCTAAAACTTTTGTTCGAGATAATTCTCTCGGCAATTCTGGTTCGGCATAAGTATATGAATATGGAATTGTGGTTAAGTACTGTTTGGGCAGACCGTTGTGCAGGAATTCCATATCTATATCCATTATCTTTTTTCCTTTATATGAAACTACACAATGGGGAGTATTTGTAAATTCTCCTATTGTAGTTGCTTCCACCCCGCGACCTTGCATTAATCTCTGAAAGGTTTTCCATTTTTTCTTCGGCACAGAAAGGGTCATGCGTTCTTGCGATTCTGAAATCCAAATTTCCCAAGGACGCAAACCAGGATATTTAAGCGGTACTTTTTCCAAATTTACTCTAGCTCCACCGCATTCTTTCGCCATTTCAGCCACCGAACAGGAAAGTCCACCGGCGCCGTTATCGGTAATGCTGTTGTATAAATTCATGTCTCGCGCTTCTTTCACTACCGCATCGCTTAATTTTTTCTGCGTTATCGGATCGCCTATCTGTACAGCTGTTGCCGGAGAGTTTGAATCCATCACAACTGATGAAAATGTTGCTCCATGTATACCATCGAGCCCCACTCGCCCGCCAACCATAACTATATAATCCCCCGCTTTTGCACTTTTAATATGCGATGGATGTCCATTTATTTTCCTCGGTATAAGTCCGACAGTACCGGCGAAAACCAACGGCTTCGCTCTGTAACGGTCATCGAATTTCATAAAACCTGAAAGTGTTGGAATGCCGGAGCAATTTCCGCCCACATTAATGCCCTTAATCACTCCATCCATAATCCTTTTCGGCGGCAACATTGGTTGGGTAAGATTTTTATTTTTGAAAAATATTTGTTCATCGGCAGGATTACCGAAACAAAAGCCGTAAACATTCGCGACCGGCTTGGCTCCCAGTCCGAAGCCGATAGTATCGCGATTTACTCCTACAATGCCTGTAATAGCGCCCCCGAATGGATCTAATGCAGAAGGACTATTATGTGTCTCTACTTTATGCGTCACCAAATAATTTTTATCGAAAATTATTCCGCCGGAATTATCAGAGAATACCGAAACGCAAAAGTCTCTTTTTCCCTTCTTCTTGCGTATTAAGTTTGTTGCGCCCTTTATGTAAGTTTTATACAGGCCATCTTTTATGTTGTCTATGGGATTGGCAAAAATAGTGTGTTTGCAATGCTCGGACCAAGTTTGCGCCAATGATTCAAGTTCAATATCGGTAGGATCTCTTTTTAATTTAGCGAAATATGTTTGAATAGCTTTCATTGATGGTAGATCTAGCGCAAGCGGTCCTCGGCGCGTATTACCTTTTTCTTCCTTTATTCCTTCCCTGCCTATTTTTATGAGTTCTTCTTCGAAAAGGTCTAAAAGGGGCACTTTTATGACAGGAATATTTTTCTTCAGAATTACTGTGGGCGCCTTCAAGGGCAACCCCTTTTTTATTTCTTTCGCACTAGCGATAAAAGAGCTTTCAATCAAGGGATTGTGTAATGATGAAGCCACTTTTTTTACTGCATCTAATTTTATATTACCCGAAATTAAAAAAACTTTGGAAGTATAAACCTCCAAGTTTGAATTATTTTTTAAGTGAAGTAAATCTGTTATTGTTTCTTTAACCGTATGTCCAACATTGTCGGTAACTCCCGGCAAATAGCCTATTTCTACGGCATAAGTAAAATTCTCAATACTTGAAGGCAATTTATTTATAGAAAATTCTTCTAGGATCGGATTGGTTAAAAAATTGGCTATTTTCTCTAAATCCTTACTCTTCAAGTTGCGCTTGATTTTATATGAGTCCAATATTTGCAATTTAGTGTTCTTGGGTACCAGTCCCGACCATCCGTTCAGATACAATCTGGCGCGATTATCTAACCCCTTCGGTTTCACATATACCCGTGAAATCATAGGGCTATATTATATCAACGAGAATGATGTAAAGCAAAATATTATTTTACCAGAAGCGTTCGACGACGTGATGCTCTTCGGGGCCGTTGCCGACATAGATTATTTGTACGCCGAGAGTTTTTTCTAGATATTTTATATAATCCAGGGCTTGTTTCGGTAATTTCTTCCCATAGCTGTGTAACTTCCCTTTCCAACCAAGAAAAGATTTGTAAACGGGTTTTATATTTACACGAGAAAGATTAAAAGGTATCTCATGCACGACCTTACCGTTTATTTTATAAGCAACGCAAACTTTTATTTCTTTAAATCCATCCAAGACGTCGAGTTTAGTTAAAATAGCTTTCGTAGAATTATTTATATCTATCGCATATTTTACGAGCGGTATGTCGAGCCACCCAGTTCGGCGTAGTCGTCCCGTGGTGGCGCCTATCTCACTACCAGCTCTTCGCAGTGCTACACCTTGTTCAAATTCATTTTTACTGTTTGGGTTCGGATTCGCATAAAAAATTTTTTCATCAATCAGCTTTTTATCTCGACACCAGATTGCCGACTTTTTACCGCCGAGCTCTGTTGGAAATGGTCCCTCACCGACCTTTGTCGTATAAGCCTTTAACACTCCGATAGTTTCCCCTACTAATACGGGCGGGATACCAAGTCCAGTACCGACACCACTTGCGATAGTGTGTGAAGACGTAACGTAAGGATAATGCCCGAAACGGATGTCGAGAAGTGTGCCCTGCGCGCCTTCAGCGATGACTTTATGTTTTCTGCCAAAAACCTCTTCCACAATTTTTGCCGATTCCACTACCCTCAATGATTTTACAAATCTGACCCCGGAGAAGAATTTTTTATCAAATTCCTTCACCTCCCTCTTGCTAATTTCATAATCAAACTGTTCACACAAAACTTTCCTGTGTTCTTCGCGGAGCGCTACATACTTTTCTTCAAAATCATTATAAAAAATATCCCCTACTCGCAATGCCTTGCGCGCCGTTAAGTCAGAATATGCGGGTGAAATACCCTTGCCGGTAGAACCAATTTTCTTACTGCCTTTGTTTTTTTCCGAGATTGAATCGAGAATTAAATGTGTCGGCATTGTCAGCACAGTATGAGGAGAGATTGATAAACGTTTGAGAAATGACACGCTCTTCGGTATTGCCTTCGCTTCTCTTAGCAGCGCGGCTGGGTCTACGACCATGCCGGCGCCCATATGCATTAATGCTTTGCCGAAGACAGCTGAAGGTATTAAATGAAATACATAACACTTGCTCTTGTGATAAATAGTGTGTCCGGCATTATTTCCGCCCTGAAACCTGACGATTAAATCGTTTTTAGATAAAGTGCTGGCGATACGGGCGACGCCCTTACCCTTGCCCTCGTCTCCCCACTGCAACCCTATAATGGGGGTTACTTTATATTTATTATTGATTTTCATTTTTTATTGTTTTGTATAATTCGGCGCAGAAGCAACCATAAAAATATCGTGCGGATGGCTTTCTCTTAATCCGGCCGTAGACATAGTGTGGAAAGAAGCATTGCGCAATGCAGAAATATTTTTCGCTCCCAAGTATCCCATACCGGCCTTAAGTCCGCCAATGTATTGATGTATCACTTCTCCCAGAGCTCCCTTGTAGGGCACATGCGCTGAAACACCTTCAGGCACGAGCTTGCTCGGATCGTATTGGTCATCTTGGAAATAACGGTCTTTAGAACCCCTCTGCATTGCATCAACCGAGCCCATACCGCGATATTGTTTGAATTTTTGATCATTAGTAACCATCGTGTCTCCAGGAGCTTCATCGGTACCGGCAAAGATGCCACCCATCATAACTACATCTGCCCCGAAAACCAGCGCCTTCACCACATCTCCGCTGTATTTTATTCCGCCGTCAGAAATTACCGGAATACCAAGCGGTCCGCAGACCTCGTACACAGAAAGTACTGCCGATAGCTGCGGGACGCCAATGCCGGCGATAATTCGAGTCGTACATATTGAACCAGGACCAATACCCACCTTTATTGCATTTGCTCCGGCTTTTATGAGATCGAGCGCCGCTTTGCCCGTGGCGACATTTCCGCCTATGATATCAACTTCCGGATAAAGGGCGCGGATTTTTTTCACCACATCAATAACGCCCCTGGAATGCCCATGCGCAGTGTCTACGCAAATAACATCAATACCGGCAGAAACGAGCATTTGCACTCGTGAGATTGCATCTGTCCCCGTGCCGATAGCCGCGCCGACGCACAGCCTGCCCATTTTATCTTTCGTGGCGTATGGATATTTCTTGCTCTTTACCATATCACGGTAAGTGATAAGTCCGATTAGTTTATTATTTTTATCAACCAATGGAAGCTTCTCTATGCTGTGTTTTCTAAACAAAGCATTTGCCTCTTCTATGGTGGTATTAGCTCCGCCGGTAATGAGCTTGGTCGTCATTATTTCTTTGATGGGAGTTTTCTCATTCTTTTCGAAACGCATATCACGATTCGTAACTATACCGACTAACTTGCCACTCTTATCTATTATCGGTACTCCGCCGATGTTGTACTTTTTCTGTATTTCTAAAGCATCGCCGACTGTGGCATTTATGGGTAGAGTTATCGGGTCAGCGATGCGGCCGGATTCATAACGCTTAACCTTCAGAACTTCAAGTTCTTGTTCTTTGATTGAAAGATTTTTATGAATGATACCGATACCACCCTGCTGAGCCATAGCTATAGCCATCGAGGCTTCGGTGACTGTGTCCATCGCAGCGGACATGAAAGGTATGTGGAGATTTATATTTTTCGTCAAACGAGTTTGTATATCAACTTCTTTCGGTAGAACTTCGCTATAATTCGGCACTAGAAGAATATCATCAAAAGTGTATCCCTTACCCAGCAATTTCGGCGTAGGGACTTTCTTCATCTTTTTGACCTTTTTAACGGACATTTTTATATTATACACGCCGTAACCCTTTGGTCAATTTTAAAATTTTACGCCCTCTTTTTTTAGTAATTTAATTTTAATTTTGATTCCACCTTTACTGGAATATCCGCCGAGTGAGCCATTGCTACGAATTACTCGGTGGCATGGTATAAATGGTGCGCAAGGGTTAGCCCCTACAGCATTCCCTACCGCTCGCACAGCTTTCATTTTACCTATCTTTCTCGCGAGTTTCTTATATGTAATAGTCTTCCCTTTCGGGATTCTCATTAGTTCCCGCCAGACTTTTTTCTGGAACGGAGTGCCTTTTAGTTTGTTTACACTAATTTTTTTCATATCCCTAAATACTGGAGTTTGTAAGTATGATAATATCATTTCACAGACCAAAAAGATTTTAAGAAACGCGCAAACATTTTTCCATATGGCGACAAAGTATGTTCCACGAATTTTCCTTTATACTTTTTATTTACTAGTCCTGCTTGATAAAGCCTTCTTGTGTGCTCACCTATAGTTTTCGGGTTCGCATCTAGAGTTGTGATAATTTGATCTAATGTAATGCCATCAGATTCAGCGATCAATAAAATAATCGCTACACGATGGTGGTTTGCCATACCCTTCAAATAACGCTCCATTTGTTTTGTTGTCTTTACTCTGTTCATTCTATTTATTTTACTCTAATATCCTTACAAACTCCAGTATGTGGAGATATTACTTATCGGATTTCAAAAACCTTTCCTTGAGGTCTCGAATTACCTCTGAAGTTACACTATTTACCCCCTACTTCTAATACCTCCATCCCAAATCTCCTTTGTCGGTAAAGACTTTTAATAAAACCATGCCGTTTAGAGTTTTGTTGATTTTGCCATTTTGATC
>MFUU01000017.1 GCA_001785805.1 Candidatus Nomurabacteria bacterium RIFCSPLOWO2_01_FULL_39_17 | reverse complement strand
CCAATTGTTGCAGGACTTGGAGCAGATACGGGTAATGTTTAAATAACTGTTGGCAAACAGTTAAAAAGACGAGGATAAATAAAAGGGAAATATTGATACAATAAAAAAAACAAAAAAGACCGGACCAAAAGCTAAAGTTATTAAATTGAAATCAAAAGACCTTATCCAAAACAACACATAAACAACAACATAAAAAACTTTTATACACCTATCAACAAACCTAATAGTATTAATAGATTTAATATATAAAATATAAACATATGAAATTAGAATGTGAAATAGAAAAAATTAAAAACAGCATTTCTCAAGTTGAAAGAATTACCGGTAAAAACCTAACTTTGCCGGTTCTTAATTCCGTTCTGCTTATAGCCAGCGGAAAATCGTTAAAATTAAGGTCAACCAATCTAAGTCTCGGTATTGAGATTGAAATCCCTGCTAAAATCGAAAAAGAAGGAATTGTCGCTATTTCCGGGTCAATATTAAACGGCATATTTTCTAACATTTTTCAGAATGAAAACGTACATCTTGAGAGTGTCGATGGAAACTTATTAATTAAAACAAGAAAGAGTAAAATAAAACTAAAAGGTCAGGTGCACACGGATTTTCCGACAATCCCGGCAGTTTCCGGGGACTCTTTCACCTTAGATGTTAAAAAATTAACGGAAGGGATTAAGTCGGTATACTACAGTTCTTCTGTTTCGGATATAAAACCCGAAATCTCCAGTGTTTATATATATTCCAATGAAGACAATTTGGTTTTTGTTTCTACAGATTCTTTCCGGTTGGCAGAAAAGAAAATTAAGATAAAGGGGCTGAAAGAAATTCCAGGGATTTTGATTCCTTTCAAAAACATTCCGGAGATTCTGAGAATTTTTGGAGAAGTACAAGGCGAAGTAAAAGTTTGTTTTAATAAAAATCAAATATCTTTTTCTACCGACGATATATATTTAACCTCTCGGGTCATTGACGGAGTTTTCCCGGACTACCGCCAAATTATTCCAAAAGAGTTTAAAACCGACGCAGTAGTGCTGAAACAAGATTTACTGAACGCGCTCAAGCTGTCCAATATATTTTCAGATAAATTCAACCAACTAAACCTTTCTATTAAACCCAAAGAAAAGATTTTTGAACTTTCTTCAGCTAATAATGATATTGGAGAAAATAAAACGTATTTGGACGCCGCTATTTCTGGCGAGAGCGTTGAACTTGGTTTTAACTATAAATATTTCCTCGATTGTTTTCAATCCATCAACACAGACAGCTTGTCTATAAGATTTAATCAGTCTTCAAAGCCCATTGTGGTAGGCGGAGTGTCGGACAACTCATTTATTTATTTAATCATGCCGATGAACAGGTAAGATGATAGAAATTAAAGATTTTCTTTTAAGATTTGGCGACATTCTTCTCTCTGAAGAAATTAAGAAGGAGGCGGTAAGGAATGTTATTTCAAAAACAATAAGAATGCCGATAAAAAAGGAAGATATAAAAATAAAAAATGGAACAATTTATCTCAACATCAAGCCTATTTATAAAAATGAAATCTTTCTGAAAAGAGATAAGATTTTTTCTCTTTTAAAAGAGGCTCTTGGACGGAAATCTCCTCAAGATATCAGATAGTTACTGCGCTACACGAAATGTTGTTGCAACCTCTCCTTTATTATAAGCACTGTCGTAAAAGATTATTTTTAGTTCGTTATCCGCCCTCAAATCATCCAATTCTTTTGGTATAAAAGAAAAGTTAAGAGGAGCATTGCTGGTTCCCATATAAATGCCGTTTATAAATACATCTAACTTTTGAATAGGAAACAACCCGGAACTTGATATTTTTAATTGTATCTTTTGATCAGAAAAGTAAATTGCCGTTGAACTGGGCTCTAGAATTGAAACAATTGGCGTAGATGTAGCCGTATGTACGTCATCTACCGCTGTTGGCTTGTCGGCCAGAGTTGTTATTCCGTATTTCCAGCCATTTTGCGTCCACCATTCCTGCACCGGTATTTCCCAATGACTAAACTGCGAATTATTACTTGGATTTTGTGGCGGAGGTCCCAAAATATCATCTCGATTCACCCAGTACAATATTGAATGCACGTTGGTGATCACTTTTTCTAACCTAGTTTCCCTCGGAGTGTATTCTGTTGCCAATTTGCCGGAGATTTTATCTATAAAAAAATTTTCATTCCCAAGCCATTTTCCGCGCAGTACTGGTTTCACCACTTCTGAATCAACTTCTAAATTCGGCTGTTCAAATTTCTCGTCTGGCAGAATTTTCAACGCTTCATTCATAAACTTATTCCAAATAGGTCCGGCCATTGCCACACCGCCCTTTTTCATCGGCTTATTATCATTATTCCCAGCCCAAACCCCGACAACGATTGAGGGAGTATAACCAATAGTCCAAGCATCTCTATTATTATTGGTAGTTCCCGTTTTTACCGCCACATCCTTTTTAGGAATAAGGAGAAGAGAATTTGCGCCGAAAGTTGGTATTCTGGCAATATTATCAGACAAAATATCTGATATAGTTAAAGCTGTATTCTTCGGCAAGACAATTCTTTCTTTTTGGTTGAATTCTTCTAATATTTTTCCATTCATGGTCTCAACTTTTAGAATTCCTGTATAAGGATTTCGAATTCCGCTATTTGCAAAAACTCCATAAGCCGAAGTCATGTCAAGCAAAGTTATTTCCCCGCCCCCGATGACTAGAGTGAGTCCATATCGGCCAATATCGGTTAGAGTGCTTATACCCATACTTTCTGCTGTTCGAAGCGCATCGCCTAAACCAACCAAATAAAACAACTTTACTGCCGGAATATTTATTGATTGGCCCAAAGCATCTCGCAATGTCATGGGACCGCGGTATTTCGTATCATAATCATCGGGCATATAACAGTCCGCCTGATTGTGTCCAGGCAAAGCTTTCCCTTTAGCGTCACAGGTCGTCTGGAATTCTGTAGGCAGGTCAAACAACACTGAATCCGGAGTAAAGCCTTTATTGAAGGCCGTAGCGTAAATAAAGGGCTTAAAAGAGGAGCCTGGCTGCCTGCTGGCTATAGCCACATTGAAATTGCCGTCAATCATCTTGTCAAAATAATTTCTTGAACCAACCATAGTTAAAATTTGACCAGTCTTTGGATCTACTGCTACAAGCGCAGCATTACTACCATTCCAATCTTTTTCATTTTTAAGAGCTCCTTCTTTTACTATCCGTTCTCCTTTTTCCTGTAAATTATAATCAAGCGTAGTGGTTACTTTTAAACCTCCTGTCTCCACCAACTCACTGCCATATTTTTGTTCCAGATAATCTTTAATAAAGAAAACAAAATGTGGCGCCCTAATACTGCCGGTTACTTGCGGGGCGAAAACAACATTTTCATTTTTTGCTGCCGCGTAATCGTCTTCTGTGATGAATTTTAATTCATGCATTCTGGATAACACCAAATTTTTCCTTTCCTCCAGTTTGTCTTTGTTTTTGCCATACGGCGAAAGAGTGGTAGGGGACTGCGGAATAGCCGCCAAATATGCGGCTTCGGCCAGAGTCAAATCTAGGGCATGTTTATTGAAATATGTTTTGGCCGCTTCTTCTATGCCGTAAACTGTTCCGCCGTATGGAACTTCATTTAGATACGCCTCCAGGATTTTTTCCTTGGGCATTGAGTTATCTATTTTTATTGCCAGCACCCATTCCTTTATTTTTCTACTGTAAGTTTTTTTAGGATTGAGCAGGGTGTTTTTAACCAGCTGTTGCGTAATGGTTGAACCGCCGCCGCCTATCCCGAATTTGAAAATATTAGATAAAACAGCTCGAAGGGTAGAAATTACACGCACTCCGCTATGATTGTAAAAATTAGAATCCTCTATAGCCACTGTCGCGTTCTTTATGTTCATACTCATATCCGCAAAGGCGATGTTCGCCCTTTTTACGTCCTGGTGAATGTCATAAAGCAATATCTGCCCTGTGCGATCGTATATCTGAGTGGAATTGACGATTTTTCTGTCTTCGAATGAACTGAAGTCGGGAATCCGCAGAGAAGAAAGCCAGATGACTATCAATCCGGTCATGATTATGAAGCTTCCGGCGCACAACAATACCAAATTTTTTACAAACTTATTATTTTGATACCATTTTTTCATTACCTCTAATCATAACAAAAAAATACCTGCCCCGTAAGAGATTTTCAAATCTCGTTCGGGGTGCTATAATCCGAGCTATGAAGGTAATAACTGATGAAAAGAAAATAGATGAATTACTTACTCGCGGAGTAGATAAAATTTATCCCTCTAAAGAATCACTAAAACAGATTCTACTTTCTGGCAAGAAACTTAAATTATATCAAGGGTTTGATCCTACAAGCAATAAACTACACATTGGGCATATGGTTGGTTTGCGCAAACATCGACAATGGCAAGATTTAGGGCACGAAGTTATTTTTCTGATTGGCGATGGAACAGGAGAGGCCGGAGATCCTACTGGAAAAAAAAAGACACGGGAAAAATTTTTTACGAGTGAAGAATTGCGTGCCAATGCCAAAGATTACCTTACTCAGGCAAAAAAAATAGTTCATTTTCATGGGAACAATCCAATAAAAGTAATGTACAACGGAGATTGGTTAAATAAATTAACTAAAACGGAGATTTTAAATATCGCACAGCACTTCTCTGTTCAGCAGTTGATTGAGAGGGATATGTTTCAAGAACGCCTGAAAGAGGGAGTTTCTATCAATCTGCGTGAATTTTTATATCCACTTCTTCAAGCCTATGATTCCGTAGCAATGGATGTAAATTTAGAGTTAGGGGGAAGTGATCAAACATTTAACATGCTCGCTGGGCGCGCGCTCATGAAAGCCATGAAGGGTAAAGAAAAATTTGTTATGACTACACCCCTTTTATCTGACTCCAAAGGAATAAAAATTGGTAAAAGTGAGGACAATGTAATCGGTCTAACCGATGAGCCGAACGACTTGTTTGGTAAAATTATGGCTCTAGGAGATGATGCAATAATTCCAATGTTTACATTACTTACAGATGTTCCAGATGAAGAAATAAGGAATTTTAATCTCAAAAAAAATGCGATGAACTTAAAAAAACGCATCGCGTTTATTTTAGTTACGACTCTTCATGGAGAAAAAGAAGCCAAAGAAGCAGAAAAAAGTTTTACCAACACTTTTCAAAAAGGAGAAATCCCACAAGACATAAAAGAGATTATATTAAAAGGCAGACCCATAGATATAATTATTGCGAGTGGTGTTGTAAAAACAACTTCAGCGGCTAGGCGGTTGCTAGGTGATGGAGCAGTTACTGATTTAATAAACAACAAGAAGATAATCCTGAAAGATGAATTTGTATCTGGGCACGTTTACAAAATTGGTAAACATGGATTTATAAGAATAAAATAATTTAAAAATTAAAAAAAAACACCCCTTGCGGGGTGTTTTTTAGTGGTCATGATCCGGATCTTCTTCATCTAAACCAAAATCAGTTTCTTCCAAAGGTTCCGTCAGCTCATCATCCGCAACCTCCTCATCACTATCCAGATTCATCTTGAAACCCCTTTCTTCTAATTCTTCATCGTCGTAGCTCATACAATTTTACTTTTAGAAATTTTCTAAACGACCAATTAATAAAAGATTTAATAAACTTTCTTACTTAATTTCCTATTTTGTATCAAAATAGGCAGAGCTTGGCAATAGCGACTTGAATTGAGGTGTGGATAACCCCTCACATGCTTACTGCATGTGAGGGGTGTGGATAACTTCTGGCTTATAAAATCCTTGTATGGGCAAAGGCGGTTAACGCAATAGCCACAGCGTCCAATTCGTCATCTGATTTTGTAGAATTGTTTATTGCAAGTAATATTTTTACCATTTTCATCATTTGTTCTTTGTTGGCCCGTCCGTACCCAGTAGTGGCTATCTTGATTTGAGGGGGCGAGGCTTCAAAAACCTTTAATCCGAAATTCATCGCTTCATATATGATTGCTCCCCGTACTTCCGCCACATGCATTACTGTTTTTTGATTGGTGTTTAAAAACAGAGTTTCAATAGCAAGAATTTCTGGCCTATACTTTTTTATTATTTTTTTTACCCTTCCTCCTATTAAATGCAACCTCTCGGAGAAATCAAGCTTGCTAGAAGTTTTGAAACATTCAGAAAATATTATTTTTTCTTTTTTTTCGCTTTTATTTTTCTCTAAGATTGCGATACCCAATCGCTCAAAACCCGGGTCAATCCCCAAAATTATCATAAAAGATTATTTTGCCCGCCTTGACTCGACGAGGCAGGTTTTTTTATTTTATCGCTAAAACCTAGATGCTCGTACGCTTTTTTAGTAGCTACGCGACCGCGAGCAGTACGCTCCAAGAGTCCCAGCTGTATCAAATATGGTTCTACCACTTCTTCGATGGTAGTTTCTTCTTCGGAAAGAGCCGCGCTGATAGTTTTTAATCCCACTGCCCTGCCGTTAAATTTTTCTATCAAAGTTTCCAGAAATCTTCTATCTCCACTGTTAAGCCCCATCCCGTCAACCGAAAGCATGTCCAGCGCGCCCTTTACTGTTTCTTGATCTAAAGTTTTTTTATGCACTTGGGCATAATCGCGACAGCGTTTTAGAAAATAATTTGCCGTGCGGGGAGTAAAACGGCTTCTCTGCGCAATTTCTTTGAGTGCTTCATTTTCCAATTTCACCTTAAGCAATTTACTGGACCTTTTGACTATTTCCGCAATTTCTTCATTTGAATAAAATTCCAATCTAAAAACTCCGCCAGAAAAACGCGAACGAAGTGGAGAAGACACAAGCGCCACGCGAGTGGTAGCGGCAATCAAGGTAAAAGGAGGGAGATCTAATTGAATAGTTCTAGCTGACGGACCCTTGCCGATAATTATGTCTAAAACACCGGACTCCATGGCGGGGTAGAGGATTTCCTCAACCATTTTATTCAGCCTATGAATCTCGTCTATAAAAAGTATGTCTCCCGGAGAGAGATTTGTCAGCACCGATGCCAAATCGCCGACTTTTTCAATCGCAGGACCTGAAGTTATTTTTATTTGTTTACCGGTTTCCTTCGCAATTAAATGAGCCAAAGTAGTTTTTCCCAGTCCCGGCGGACCATAAAATAAAATATGCTCCGGAATATGCCCTCTTTCTTCTGCCGCGCGCAAGAGTATTTTTACGTTGTCTTTTATGTGTTTTTGGCCGATATATTCTTCCCATTTAGTGGGCCGTAGGGTTTGATCTAAAAAAGAGTCCCCATTATTAGTGGTTTTTTCTGCCGTTGACTTATCTGAGTTTTTTACTTTTTTACTTGACATTGACTTAATAATATGCTATACTTCTAATATTGATATTTTATCAACAGACTATCCACTATATAGTCCACATTATAGCATTTACGGAATGTTCCATCATAGTACAATAGAGTCTCGAAGGTTTGGTGTTCTTTTTAAAGAAGGCATTAATCTCTAAGCAATCAGCCATCGGTTATACGAATTTGCATAGGACGTTCTGGCACTTTAACTAGTTCGCTGGGGCTATCCCATAATAGTTTGTTACTTTTGAGGCCTAGCTTCGAAAGGATTGTTTGGAGATTAATGCTTTTTTGTTTTCTATTCTTCTCTCAAGTCAACTACACCTTCCACTTCCTTAAAAGAAGTAATTCCACTCAACAACTTTATTACCCCGTCTTGTCGCATTGAGAGTATGCCTTGAGTGCTAGCTATTTTCTTAACCTCACGCTCGCTAGGGTTCTCTGGAATTATTTTTTCTATGGCCTCGTCGGTTTTTATCGCTTCAAATATTCCGATTCTTCCCTTATAACCGGTGTTGTTACACTTTTCACAACCCACGGCAGAATAAAGCTTGAAATGTACATCCGTTTTTATATTATATTTTGAAAAATCTTTTCCTTCTTCTTTCATTCCTTTCATAATTGATTTTATTGTTTCTGTTTCTTCCTTGGTTGGGTCCTTTTCGGCTCTACAAAAAGTGCAAAGTTTGCGCACCAAACGCTGGGCTATGGAAAGCGACAATGCTGAAACCATTATTTTTGGGTTTACTTTGAAATCAATTAAGCGGGGAATAACGCCGGCGGCATTGTTGGTGTGTAGCGTCGAGAAAACCATATGACCGGTGAGCGCCGATTGCACGGCAATCTGCGCAGTTTCCGCATCGCGAATTTCTCCGACCATTATTACATCCGGGTCTTGACGCAATACCGAGCGCAACCCCTCGGAGAAGGTGTATTTTCTTTTAGCGCTAACCTGGGTTTGGGTTACTCCAGTTAAATGGTATTCTACTGGATCTTCTATGGTAATTATTTTGATATCGGGAGAATATATCTTTCTTAAAAATGCATATAGTGTAGTTGTTTTTCCTGAACCGGTAGGACCCGTGACCAGAATCAGACCATTAGGTTTTGCTATTTCTTCTTGCATAATGTTGAACAGGTAAGGCTCAATACCCAAATCCTCAAAAGCTATCTGGATAGACTTTGGGTCGAGGATTCTCATTACTATCGATTCGCCGTAAGATCCAGGAATAAGCGAAGTACGAATGTTTATTTCCTCTTTATCTTCCATGATGCTGAAACGCCCGTCCTGAGTTATTTTTGAGGTTAATTTCATCCCGGAGAGTAATTTTATGCGAGTGTTGAACATGTAGTAAATCTCAAAGGGGAAAAAAGTCACGTCATGCAATATGCCATCCAAACGCAATCTTAACTTCCCTCTTTCTTTTTCAGGCTCAATATGCACATCAGAAGCTTTAACAGCGATTGCGCCGGCCAAAATTATTTCAAGCATACGGGAAATCTTATGCGTTTTATTTTCTTCCATTGCTTCGGTAAGAGCTTTTTCAATGTCTTGCATCTTGTTTATGTTTTTGGCAGTTTCTCTTAGAACTTCTCCAGAAATATCTATACCGCCCACTTGTGAGCTTTCCGCCATAGAAAGTTCTTGATATCTGTCCCAGACCTTATTTAAGCTGGCCAGCGAAGCCATATAAAAAGAGGGTATCAAGCTTTTTCTTTCCATTGTTTCTTTTAATTTACCCAAAAGTTCGTCTGAAGGAGAACGGACAGCTATAAAAATATTTTTTCCGTTAAGCTTGAACGGCGCCACTTTTTCTTCCCGCGCCTCTTTTTCCGGTATGGATCTTAACGCTTCGTTGTCAATACCTAAGCGAGACAGATCAACATAAGGAAGCCCGTATTTTGATTCCGCCAAGAATGCAATCAACTGCTCTTCTTCTGTTTTATGCAGGTCGTCTAATTGTTTATTTTGCTTTTCTTCGTCAAATGGAGCCATTACGATAAAGTATACCCGCACACTAATGATTTATCAATTAGTGTGCGGGTATATCTCATTTTAATTCCAAAAGATAATGTTATAAATCCACATCATGCTAATATTAGGGTATGAAAAAAATAGTTGTTAAAACATCAAAAAATATAAAAGATACGAAAAAAATTGCCAGATTTTTTGTTTCCAAAATTCTAAAAAACAAAAATAAAAAAGCATTGGTTGTAGGGCTAAGCGGAGAGTTAGGAACTGGGAAAACAGTTTTTGTTCGAGCTGTCGGCGGACTACTGGGGATAAAAAGAAATATCAACAGCCCGACTTTTGTAATCATAAAAAAATACCCCATGAAAAATAAGTATAAATATTTTTTTCATCTGGATGCTTATCGCCTAAAAAACGAGCATGAACTACTTCAACTAGGCTGGCGGGAGATTGTAGAGAACAAAGAACATCTTGTTTTCATTGAGTGGCCGGAAAATGTCGTGAAAATTATACCGAGAAATTCCCATTCTATTCGTATATCATACAGTAAAAAAAGGTACCGAACTTTCAAAATACAACACAATAGAAGAGCTTAAAATGATATAATCATCAATAATGGCTACTGATAAAAAAACGCTAATTTTATTAGATTCTCACGCGATAATCCACCGGGCTTACCATGCCTTGCCGGAGTTCCTTTCTTCTGCAGGAGAACCCACCGGAGCCCTATACGGGCTTTCTAACATGCTGATGAAGATAATTACCGACCTGAAGCCAGACTATATTGTAGCTTGTTATGATTTACCTCAAAAAACTTTTAGACATGAAGCTTACGATGGCTACAAAGCTGGCAGAGTCAAAGCTGACGACGCGCTCATTATACAACTGCAAAACTCGCGAAAAATTTTCGAAGCATTTAATATTCCAATGTATGACATGCCCGGTTTTGAGGCGGATGATGTGTTGGGAACAATTGTTACAAAATTAAAGAAAAACAAAAATATAAATATAATAATCGCATCGGGTGACATGGATACGATGCAATTGGTAGATGACAAAAAAGTTCAAATTTATACCCTTAAAAAAGGAATTAACGATACAATCCTATATGACGAAGATGCGGTTGTAGCGCGATTTGGGTTTAAGCCGGTGTTTCTGCCGGATTATAAGGGTCTATGCGGTGATTCATCTGATAACATCATCGGTATTAAGGGTATAGGAGAGAAAACCGCCACCACTCTGATTACGACTTTTGGGAAAATTGAAGATATTTATAAAAAGATTAAAAAAGACGAGCAACCTTTTATTAAAGCTGGTCTTAGTCTAAGGATAATAAAACTTATAAAAAACAACGAAGAAGAAGCATTATTTTCAAAAACTTTAGCGAAAATTAGGAAAGATGCTCCGATAGATTTTGTCTTGCCCCCTAAAACTTTCTGGCAGAGCGCTGATTTAAAGAAGATAGAACAAGTTTTTTCTTTATTTGAATTTCGATCTTTATTTTCCAGATTAAATTTTTTTTTTAGCAAGAGTGGTAGTCAAAGCGAAACCAAGACACTTGATTTAAATATTGAAGAAAAAGTTAATACACAAAATGTAGATCCGAAAAGATTGAAAGAAGCCTCTATTGCCCTATGGCTTGTTAATTCAGAGATAGCAAGCCCCAATCTTGAAAACGTTTTGCTTTTTGCCAGAACAAATTCTTTCACTGATGCGTATGAATATATTTTTCAAAAATTAAAAGAAAAAAATCTGGATAAGGTTTACAACGAGATAGAAAAACCGATAATCAAGATAGTGGAGAAAATGGAAAACTACGGCATCTTGATAGATAAAAAATATTTTTTATCTTTATCTCTTGAATATCATAAAGAACTGGATAAATTAACTAAAAAAATATATCAGATGACAGGCGCGAAATTCAACATTAATTCGCCCAAACAATTAGGTGAAATACTTTTTGGAAAAATGGGGATAAAAACAAAATCCAAAAAGAAATTAAACGGATCTTTCTCAACTAAGATTTCTGTTTTAGAAGAATTGGAAGAAAATAACCCAATCATAAAAGAGATTATGGCATATCGCGAATTACAAAAATTACTTTCTACTTATATTGATGTCATTCCAAAGATGGCGGGACCCGACGGAAGATTGCATGCGAAGTTTATACAAAATGGTTCAACTACTGGGCGGTTTTCGTCTTCTAATCCTAATTTACAAAACATACCCATAAAAACAGAATTAGGAAGAAAAATTAGATACGGCTTCATTGCTGCCCCGGGATACAAGCTTTCTGCTTTTGACTATAGTCAGATAGAACTGCGAGTTGTGGCTATGCTATCCGGCGATGAAAAAATGACAAAAATATTTAAAGAGAAAAAAGATATTCATACCGGCGTCGCATCTTTTGTTTTCAATGTATTGATGGATAAAGTGGATAGCGAAATGCGTCGCAGGGCTAAAGTTATAAATTTCGGCATTATTTATGGAATGGGAGTTTCCGCCTTGCGTAAAAATTTAGCTGGCACCCGTGAGGAAGCGCAGAAGTTTTATGACAATTATTTTAATCAATTTTCCGGGGTGCGAGATTATCTGGAAAAAGTTAAAAAATTTGCTCTTGAAAATTCCTATACACAGACGCTGTTTGGTAGGCGCAGATATTTCCCGAACATAAATTCCAGAATTCCGTTTCTAAAGAATATGGCTGAGCGTACTGCCACCAATGCGCCGATACAAGGAACCGCCGCAGACATCATAAAATTAGCTGTCAGATACGCAGACGAAGATTTAAAAGAAGCGGGACTTTTGCATGATACTTGTTTGGTCCTTCAGGTTCACGATGAACTGATTTATGAAATCAAAGAGAATGTTCTTTTGGAGGCTACTAAAATAATAGAAAAAGCCATGGAAAGCGTGCTTAAAAGGTCATATTTGCAGTATCAAACTGCTATTCCTCTATTAGTGCACTCTGGCGCGGGGAATAATTTGGGCGAGGTAAAATAATGAAAAATAGCTAATTTTGTGATATAATCTCACTATGGAATTGCAGGATAAAAACATTTCTCTTAAAAACAACAAAGTACACCATGTTTTGGCATATTCTTACTTTTCGTTTTTTCTATTATTCTTAGTTGGAGTTTTTCTGGATATTTTTTTCCCGATTAAAATTTTTCAAGGATCAAGTATCAAATTTTTCGGCTTGATTTTTTTGTTTTTGGCTTCAATCCTCGTACTTTGGGCTCAAATGACTTCTAGGAATTTAAATAAAGAAAACTTAACGAAAGACACTTTTTATCGCGGGCCGTACTGTTTTACTCGCAGCCCGACTCACTGGGGACTATTCCTTCTAACTTTGGGCTTTGGTTTCGTGGCCAATGCCGGTTTCGTTGTTCTATGCACTATTATTTCATTTTTTATAACGAAGTTTATATTTCTCAAGAGAGAAGAAGATATCTTGGCGAGAAAATACGGCGCCCCCTATCTGGAATATAAGAAAAAAATAAAGTTCTGATTTATGATATATCTTTTTGCCGGAGACGATGTAAACAATAAGCGCAAAGCTTACGAAAATTTTTTAAAGTCTATATCAAAAAAGATTGAGATTTTGTCTGTTAATAGAAATAACTTTAACCCTATGCAGATTGAGAGTTTGTATTCCGGGGCCGGACTTTTTTCAGAGAAGAGCGTAATAATTTTTGAAAATATTTGTGAACACGAAGAAACACGGGATTTTGTGTTAGAAAAATTGCCGTTGATAGGAAAGTCGAGCAACGATTTTATATTCCTGGAAAGCAAATTAACCAAGTCTATATTAGATGATTTTAAAAAAGTCCGCGCCGAACTTAATATTTTTGAACTTTCAAAGGAAGCAAAAGAGAAATTCAATAATTTTCTACTGGCCAATGCCTTGGGCGATAAAGATAAATTAAATCTTTGGGTCAATTATCGTTTGGCAATAGACAAAGGAGTGGGGATGGAAGAGCTTATAGGAGTACTGTTCTGGAAAGCCAAAGACATGATACTAAAAAAGAATTTTAATAAATTTACCGAAGAAGAGCTCAAGAATTTTGCCTCAAAAATTTCTTATCTTTTGCCCGAAGCCCGCCAAAAAGGCCTAGATGATGAATCCGCCTTTGAGCAATTTTTACTTGAAGCTTTCTAAAAATCTGTTATTATAAAATTTACGCGCCCGTAGCTCAGTCGGTAGAGCAGATCCCTTTTAAGGATAAGGTCCTCGGTTCGATCCCGAGCGGGCGCACAAAATATGAAAAACTTACTAATACTAATACGCAATAAGTTACTTTGTGTTTCTTACATTTTTTTACTTAGACCTGTTTTATTTTGTTTTGACCCAGAAAAAACTCACGACTTTATAACGCAAGTCGGGGTATTTTTAGGGCATCACGCATTTACCAAATGGAAAACAAAACTTTTCTTTTCTTTTTTTCATCCGATGTTGGAGCAAAATATTCTCGGTATACATTTTCCGAATCCAGTAGGGCTAGCGGCTGGTTTTGATAAAAATGCATTGCTCACAGACATTCTTCCGTCTGTTGGGTTCGGTTTTGAAGAAGTGGGATCTATAACCGGGGAACAATGTGAGGGCAATTCCAAGCCTCGTTTATGGCGATTGAGAAAATCTAAAGCTCTGGCTGTGCACTACGGGTTAAAAAATGACGGATGTGAGAAAATAACCAGTCGACTAAAGGGGAAAAATTTTAAAATTCCCATTGGCACCAACATTGCAAAAACTAACAGTCCGCAGACAGTAGAAACAGGGGCAGGAATCAATGATTACGTGAAAGCCTTCAGTAAATTTACCGATATCGGGGACTATTTTGTTATTAATATCAGTTGTCCGAATGCTTTTGGAGGAGAACCATTTACTGATCCGGAGAAACTTAATCGTCTTCTGAAAGAGATAGACAAAAAAGAAACAAAAAAACCCATTTTCTTAAAAATATCTCCCGATCTGAGCAGGGAACAAGTCGAAGGCATTTTAGAAGTGTGCAAGCATCATCGTATTCATGGATTTGTTTGCAGTAATCTCACGAAAGACAGAAAGAATTTAAAGATAAAGGATAATATAAATTATTTCAAAGGAGGAATTAGTGGAAAAGTGATGGATGATTTATCCACTAATCAAATTCGCCTTATTTATCAGAGAACAAGAGGTAAATATATTATTATCGGTTGTGGAGGTATTTTTTCAGCGGAAGATGCTTATAAAAAGATAAAAGCAGGAGCTTCATTGGTAGAATTAATTACCGGGATGATTTTTAAAGGCCCGCAAATGATTAGTGAAATTAATCGTGGATTGATGTTTCTTTTAAAACGCGATGGTTTTCATCATTTAACAGAAGCTGTCGGCACAGAATAATATTTTGGTTGTTGTTATTTTTGGAGGTGGTAATATATAAATATGCTTAAGCTTAATCAATCTCTAATTTTTCTTCTCATTTTTACATTAGTAAGTTCTTTTTTGGCTTATAAAATTATAATGAAAGCGTATTCCTCGGATGACTATGCTTTTATTAAAGAATTTTAATAATGACTAAGAATATTTTGATACTGTACAACATCCGAAGCGTGGAAAATGTTGGCGCCATATTTCGTACTGCTGATGCTGTGGGTGTCAATAAGATTTATTTGATTGGTTATACACCCGCCCCGCTCGATAGATTCGGCAGAAAACGCAAAGATTTGACAAAATCCGCTCTTGGCGCGGAAGAATTTGTAAAGTGGCAAGCACAAAAGCTCATTTTACCGCTATTAATGAGACTCAAGAACGAAAAATTTCAGATTATCGGGATAGAACAGGACAAAAATTCCGTTAATTACAAAAAAGTAAAGTTAAAGAATAAAAATGTTTTTATTTTAGGCGCAGAAGTTGCGGGCATCCCGCATGGCATTTTGGAAAAGTGCGATGTTATTGCTGAGATTCCCATGCAAGGAAAGAAAAAATCCTTGAATGTTTCAGTTTCGGCGGGAGTAGTCTTATTCGGCCTTCTTGTTGGGAAATAAAATTTTATTTACAAAAGTCCCAAGCTTAAATCTTATTGAAATAAATATCAATAAGACAATAAATGCCACGATCCACTCCATAATCTTTATATTATCGAAAACTGCCGAGGCACCCTCGCGGGCAAAAAATACTATGAGCGGCACGGCGAAAATCACAATTAAACTGCTTAAAAAATTAAGCGTCATGTACTTTTTGAAAGGCACGTTATAAACACCCGAGAGAATCATTATCGAAGTGCCGGAGCCGTGCAGAAACCTGCTCCAGAATACTATTTTGAGCTGGTGCTTGAAGAACATTTCCATGACCTGCGGGTGATTTTTTTCGTATTTTTCTATAAAAGAGAGAGAACGGAAAGAGCCCTTGAGTATCATCTTACCCAAATGATACCAGAATATATCCATAGTGTTGCTGACCAAAAAAGAAATGAGAAGAACCATGGTCAAATTCAAATGGCCCAATATGGCCAAATATATGCTGGGCACAAAAAAAGCGTCACCCAAGAGAATCAATCCTATTGTTATACCGGTGTATTCAAGCATAAAGCTGTTGATGTATGTCGCAGAAGTGCGAGCTTCTTCCGTTGATAACTTTCCTTTTTATTTTACCATTACAGCCTCTTTTTTCACATTCTTCCCCTGTTCGCATATAGGCTTGATGGTGAAACTGAAATTTTCCCGGAAGTCCTTTGATATTTCTATAATCCGACATCGAATCGCCACCGAAATCGATTCCTTTAGCTAGAATTTCCTTCATCGCTGTCCACATTTTTTTGTTTAGAAACGCTGGAATTTTGCCGGGCAGGCTATCAGGGTGCACCCCTGCTCTATAGAGTATTTCATCGGAGTAAATGTTCCCAATACCGGCAATCACGCTCTGATCCATCAGCACCGTTTTTATTTTTCTCTTACCGCCCAGGGTCAGGCGTTCCTTGAATTTTTCTAAAGTGAAATTCTTTTCTAGCGGTTCGGGGCCGATGTTGTTCAAATGCTTGCCTTCGTGCATAGTTCTAGTATCAAGTAGAGTGATTTTCCCAAATTTGCGTGCATCAGAGAATGCCAGATGTTTTTTATTCGAAAACGTGAAAACCACGTGCACAAATCTATTAAATGGGTCATGGAGCGGGCCGTGTTCATCTGGCATCCACCTGTTTTCTTTGAATTTATATTTCCCGTACAGCAAATGCCCCGTCATTTTTAAATGAACCAGGACAGTATATCCGCCTGAAATATTTATTAATATATTTTTCGCTCGTCTTTCTACTGATAAAACCTTTTTACTTCTAATCTCTTTCTTAAAAAATTTAAAATATTTTGGATTTGATACAGTATCTTTCTTACGCTTATCTTTCGTGGCTAAGTCCGTCCACACGTCTTTTATAGTGAGTCCTACTATTGTTCTTCTCAGGCCCCTTGTTGTTGTTTCTACTTCTGGTAATTCTGGCATATGGTATTATCATACTATGAGAAAAAAATTATTCATATTATCTTTCATTCTATTTTTCTCTGCTGTCTTTGTTCCGGTTTTTTTACTTTATGCATCCGAGCCGATAAAAATTCTTATTATTCCCGGACATGACAATGAAGTCTGGGGCGCGCAATATGGCAACATGAAGGAGGCCGATATGAACCTTCGCCTGGGCACGGAGCTTTTTAATGTTTTACAAAAAGACAAAAGATTTGAAGTCTATATTACTCGCAACTTGCTTGGTTATACTATAGAATTCGCTAATTATTTAATGAATCAAACGGACATAATATTGTTTAGGGATAGTGCTAAAAAGGTAATGCAAGAGAAAATACAAAATGGCAATTTCGTTGAAAAAACAAATGTCCCGCACAATGTCGCTAGTGAAGATACCGCTATCAAACTATACGGATTCAATAAATGGGCCAATGAAAATAAAATCGATGCAATAATCCACATCCACTTCAACGATTATCCGCGTCCATATAAATGGACCATGGGCCAATACCGAGGATTTACTATTTATATGCCTGACGAACAGTTTGCAAACTTTGCCGGAAGCGCAAAACTAGCAAATAGTATCTTTACCCAACTTCGCAAAAAATATGCGACAAGCACTTATGAAAAAGAAAATGGGGGATTAACGCAAGACCAAAAATTAATTGCTCTAGGTTCTAACAACACGCTTATTGAAAGCGTAAATTCTATTTTAATAGAGTATGGATACATTTATAGGTTTGGAAATAGAACTATGCGACACAAAGCATACACAAATATGGCCAATCTTACTGCCAAGGGCATAAAAAATTACTTTTTATCTCCCCCCTAGAATTTTTAATGCCTCACGAATTTTTATATTTGTATCTAATTCAGCCGAAACTTTTTTTAATGCTTCGCGCGCTTCGTGCTGGGAGTAGCCAAGCGACTTCAACGCTTCCAGCACGTCGAGCTCTCCCTGTAGCGATGCTCCACCCTTCTCGCCCCTCATTTTCTCCGCTATTTTATCTCGCAGTTCGATAATTATTTTCTCCGCGGTCTTTTTCCCAATGCCGGAAATCTTCGTAAGGTATGCCGTATCTCCACTGCCGATAGCCTTTTTTAATGTTTCAATGCTGGCAATGCTCAATATAGCAAGCGCCGACCTCGGTCCGATGCCGGAAACACTTAAAAGCATTTCAAAAAATTCTAATTCTTTATAATCAAGAAACCCGTATAAATCTATGGCATCTTCGCGCACATGAGTGTGAATGAAAAGAGATACCTCATCCTTTTTTACGCTAGACAACGTATCGGACGATACGCTTATTTTGTATCCGACTCCAGCCGTCTCCACGATTAAAAACTTTTCTGTTTTTAAAATTATTTTACCCTTTACACTTCCTATCATAATTAAATCATAGCATATTGCCTCGTAGCTCGTTAGAGGTAGCGAGGTTTGCGCTTTTGTGTGTTTTCTGTTAAATTGTTTTTATGCCAATTACACAATCAGCGAAAAAAGCGATTCGAGGATCCCTCCGCAAGAAGGCTTTTAACGACCGCCGCAGGCGCGCCATGAAAGAAATAATCAAGAAGATTGAGAAGCTCTCAAAAACTGATAAAACCGAAGCTCTTAAAATGCTAAGTTCTGCATTTAAAGCAATAGATAAAGCGGCCAAGACCGGCGTCATAAAGAAAAACAATGCCGCTCGCAAGAAGTCTCGTTTAGCAAGATTAACCAAATAATAAGAAAAGAAATTTTGCTTTTTTGGTACGGATTTTTTGAAGCTTAAAAAATCCTGAAGTTTTCACGCCGTCGCGTTCAAAACCCCAAAAAAGCAAAGCTTCTTTCCTTAAAAAACTTGAAACAAAAACATACTTTTTTGATGTCGACGTTGCGAAGCAGGAGATCATAAGAAAAGTGTGTTTTTGTTGAAATAAATTTATGAATCATTTACTGGAATTTTATGGAACCGAATGCCCTCACTGTGTAAACATGCACGAGTTGGTAGAACGACTGGAAAAGGAAGAGGGAATAAAGGTTGAAAGCTTGGAAGTCTGGCACAATAAAGAGAATGAAAAGCGTCTGCTCGAGTTGGATAAAGAATTTTGTGGTGGCGTGCCATTTTTCTATAACTTAAATTCAAATAAATGGTTGTGTGGCGAAGTTAGCTACAAGGAATTAAAAAACTGGGCAAAAGACAACTAATTAAGCACTCTTTTTAAAAAGTCAGCTAATTCTTTTCCTTTTATTTCTCGCAGAGCATTTGGTTTCAAATCGCCGAGAATTATGTTCATTATTCTCTCGCGTTTTAGGTCGGCTATTTCTTGAAAGAGCACCGAACACATACGCCGTATCTGGTGTTTCTTACCTTCTGTTAATGTAATTTTAAAAGTAAAATCATTTATGATTTGAACTTTGCATTTTTTGGTTTTCAGATATTTTCCTTTGCCTTCAATATTTACTCCGGCTTCCATCTTTTGCTTAAAATTTGAACGGAGTTTGTTTGAAGTCTTTACCACATATTCTTTTTCGTGAACATATTTTGGATTAAGTAATTTGTCGGTAATACGTCCATCGTTCGTAACTATTAATAGGCCATGGGACGCCTTATCCAATCTTCCTAAAGGGAAAAATCCTTTTTTCGGGGAAGTGATTTCTATACCAATTGGTTTATTGTAAGCATAATACACATAGTCTTTTTTCTTTTCTCCTTTTACTTTTACAATATCCTTTTCACCCACCCGACAGCCTAGTATTGCCAACTTTCCATTTATAAAAACCTTTCTACTTTTCACCAACTCATCAGCGCCTCTACGGGTAGAGATTTTTTTCAGGGCTAGATATTTATTTATTCGCATTTGGGAATCATTCATACCTTAATGCGTCAATCGGATTTAACATTCCTGCTCGATGTGCAGGGTAATAACCGAAAACGATACCAATACCAGCCGATACTCCAAAAGCCAGCAATACAGAGGAAAATGAAACCTGCGTGGCGACTAATCCCGTAGAGGTCACTATAAAAGACATTAACCATCCCAAGACAATCCCCAGGAATCCCCCGATGAAAGTAAGCATTACAGCTTCAGCTAAGAACTGCACATTTATATCTTTTCTCTTAGCGCCAATTGCTTTTCTTAAACCAATTTCTTTCGTTCGTTCTGTCACGGTTGTAAGCATCATATTCATAATGCCGATTCCTCCCACTAAAAGTGAAATTGAAGCGATGGCCGCTAAAAAAAGCGTAAAAGTATCTATTACTGTAGTTAATGTTCCCAAAATATCTTCTTGTGAAATTATCGAAAAGTCCGCTTCGACTATATTATGTTTTTCAATAAGTGCATTGGTTGTCAAATCTTTAACTTCCGCCATCTGATTTTTGTCGGTTACGGATACCGCCATCATAGATAAATAATCCATTCCTGATAGAATCTTTTGCATTGTAGACAGGGGAACAAAAATCATATCATCTGGTCCGGAAAAACCTGCTCCACCTTTAGCCACTAAAATTCCCACCACAGTAAAATTAACTTTTTTAATACGAATGGTTTTACCCAATGGATCTTGATCGGGAAATAAATCTGTCGCAACTGTGGCGCCCAAAACTGCCTGTCGGCCGATGTTTCTATTATTGGCATCTGAAATAAAAGATCCGTTAGCGATTTCAATGTTGTGTACAGCTATATAATCCGGTATGACACCCGTGATAGTGGTATTCGTATTATTTCCAATTGCCACTACTTGAAATCTACTGGAAACTTCAGGCGAAACAGCCATCACTCCGTCTATAGTTTTCACAACGTCTATGTCGTCATTTTTCAAAGTTTGGGCTGCTCCGCGACCAGAGGACACTATGCCTCGGCCGGGCTGGACCACTCCGGGAATAATTGTCAAAAGATTTGAGCCCAGACCCTCAATACTAGATTGAATAGACGCCTTTGCTCCATTACCGATAGAAACCATCGCAATCACGGAAGCAATACCTATCACAATACCGAGCATAGTAAGCCCAGACCGAACTTTATTGGTGGAAAGCGAACTATAAGTTTCCTGAGCTATATCTATTATTTTCATATTGTAAGATTATGCTTTTCATAATCAATGATTCTTTTAATGTGGGTCGTTCTGTCTTCTATAAGTTTTCCATCTTTGATAAATAAAATTCTATCCGCATGTTCCGCTACTTCCTGCTCGTGGGTGATAATGATTATAGTGCAACCCATTTCTTCATTTAATTTTTGGAATGTTCCCATTACAATTTCTCCTGTTTTTGAATCTAAATTTCCTGTTGGCTCGTCAGCTAAAATAAGCGACGGATTATTTACTAGGGCTCTCGCAATTGCCACGCGCTGAATTTGGCCGCCAGAAAGTTGATTAGAAAGATGAAAAAAATGCCCCTCATCTAAACCCGAAGAAATTAATGCTTTTTTTGCCCGCTCAATTCTTTTTATACCGTGTATACCAGCATACACTAAGGGTAGCATCACATTTCGCAAGACGGTTGTTCTTGGGAGTAAGTTAAATGCCTGAAAGACAAAACCAATTTTATCCCTACGGATATCTGCAAGTTCGTCATCAGAAAGAGTAGATACATCTTTATTGTCTAGAAAATATATTCCACTTGTCGGGCTATCAAGTGCCCCCAGAATATGCATTAAAGTTGATTTGCCCGATCCCGAAGGTCCCATAATTGCCACAAACTCGCCATCTTTAATTGAAAAAGAAACGTCACTTACCGCTTCAAATTCTACATCGCCTGTTTTATATGTTTTTTTTATATTTTTTACTTCAATCATCCCAGTACTCAGATTTTATTAATAATTTTTATTTTTATGTTCCGTAATTAAAAATTTAATACGGGACAAGTATTTTAACGTGTTTGAACTCGTACTCCTCCACCTGTGTTTCTATTTCCTGTGGCGGGGGAGCCAAAGATGCTAGGAGCTGAAGTAGTCGTAATAGTCGATGGCGATATTGTTCTTACTACGATTTTGTCACTCTCGTTAATTCCTGAGATAATTTCTGTTTCAGAATCGTTAGCTAAACCAATCTCAACTAGGATTTTGTTTGGAGCGATTTTAGAGATGGAACCAATTAATCCATCGGTAGAAGGTATAAGGGGTGTATCAAACATTTCTACGTAACTATTGTTATTTTGCGATTTAACGGCACTATTTGGAACTACGAGGACATTTTGTTTTA
>MFUU01000016.1:5282-6464 GCA_001785805.1 Candidatus Nomurabacteria bacterium RIFCSPLOWO2_01_FULL_39_17 | reverse complement strand
TTGTCATCAAGCAATGGCAGCAAGACAACGGTCTAGTGCCAGACGGACTTATCGGACCGAAAACCAAAGCGCTGATGAACACTACGACGCAGTAAATTTCAGAAAAATCTAAAATTTCTAGATTACAAAAAACCACCCCTTGGGCGGTCCTTTGTAGCTTATAATTTGTGCAAAGCTTGGCCTTGCACAAGTTTTTTGTTGTTTAGGGACTATGTTATAATTAACAAACAATGGCTAAACACTTTTTTAAGACACTGATTATGTTTACGGGAATGATAGTAGTAGGTCTGTTGGGAGCGTTTCTTATTAGCCATTTTGATAAAGGGGAAAATGGGGAACAAGTAGACGCGCAAACACAGTTTGCGCGATAAAGGGGATTATGTTATAGTGTATATACCGCAAAGAAGATAGGTTCGCCCTGAGCATAATCAAAGGGCGAGTAAATCCTGTTTAGTGGGTCGATTTTATTGCGGCATCAGCCGCTTTTTTTATTAGTGAAAATTAACGAGTGAAACGAATAGGCTCAAATCTTATTTAACAGGGTGATAGATTTTCTAAATTCGCTACGCTCATTAACAAAATGCTTATCAAAACCAAAAAAGCAGAAATTATCAAAAACCTTGAAAAGGAAATTAAAGAAAGCCAGTCTGTGGTCTTCGTTAATTTCCATGGTCTTAATGTCGCTGATGAAACAGTTCTGCGCAGAAACCTAAGGAATCAAGAAGTGCAATACCGAGTATCCAGAAAGACACTGTTAAAGCGCGCGCTTGCAGGAAAAGCCGAAGGATCTGTTCCAGAGCTTTCAGGCGAAGTCGCTATAGCTTACTCTGCCAAGGACCAAGTGGCTCCCGCCAGAGAAATCTATAATTTTCAGAAAACCCACAAGGGGCTTCTAAGTATCTTGGGCGGGATTTTTGAAGGCAAATTTATTGAAGGAGCAAAAATGCAAGAAATAGCGATGATTCCAAGTCGTGAAGTTCTATGTGCACAGTTTGTCAATCTTATTAATTCCCCAATTCAACGTTTCGCTGTTGTCTTGGACCAAATAACAAAGTCGAAAAATTAAAAATCAATTAAAATTATTATGGAAAAACACAAAGATATAATCGAACAAATAGAAAAAATGTCCGTATTGGACTTACACGAACTGGTGAAAGCTTTAGAAGAGAAGTTCGGAGTATC
>MFUU01000016.1:0-5259 GCA_001785805.1 Candidatus Nomurabacteria bacterium RIFCSPLOWO2_01_FULL_39_17 | reverse complement strand
GTCCTAGTGGCGCAAATGGCGCAGCACCGGCTGAAGAAAAGGATGCATTTACTGTTGTGCTTGCTTCTTCCGGAGAACAGAAAATTGCGGTAATGAAAATAGTTAAAGAAGTCTTGGGTCTTGGCCTAAAAGAGGCGAAAGATTTAGTTGACGGCGCTCCAGTAACTCTGAAAGACGGAATGAAAAAGGCCGAAGCCGAAGATTTAAAGAAAAAGATTGAAACAGCGGGAGGAAAAATCGAATTGAAATAAATTGCTTTATTTACTCACAAATACTAAAATAAAAACACCTGAAAGGTGTTTTTATTTTTACTTGTCCTGTAACGGCTCTGCCTAATTTTTGATTAAATGATATAATGGTGAGTATTAAAGTTTAAAATTTTAGTACTGGGATGGAAAGACAAAAAACAGCTCTTATTTCCGTTTACGACAAAACAGATATTGAAAAATTCGCCAAAGAGCTGATAAATTTGGGCTGGAGAATAATTTCTTCCGGCGGAACGGCAAAATATTTGTCTGATGCCGGCATAAAAGTGACCGATGTGACGGAAATTACCAGCATGCCGCCGATTTTAGGTCATCGTGTTGTAACCCTGCATCCGAAAATTCACGGGGGACTTTTGGCGCTAGACACAAAAGAACACTTGGCAGAATTGGAAAAATACGAAATTCCCTGGATTGATTTGGCTTGTGTTGATTTATATCCGCTTGAGGAAGAAATAAATAAACCAGAATATACTCGCGAATCAGTCATTGAGAAGACGGACATAGGAGGACCCGCAATGCTTCGCTCTTCTGCCAAGGGTGGGCGCATTACTATTTGCGATCCGAAAGACCGGATGGAGGTAATAAAATGGCTTAAAAACGGCGAACCCAACCGCAACGAATTTTTAAATAACCTCGCCGCCAAGGCCGAAGCATTAATCGGGAGATATTGTTCCCTGTCTGCGGAATATCATAGTGCCGGGTTATATAAATCTATTTTTGGCAAAAAAGTTTTAGAATGTGCTTATGGCGAAAACGCTTGCCAAAAACCAGCTTTTCTTTTTAGGAACCACCAAAGTAAAGATAATTCACTTGCCGTATATAAATGGGAGCTATCAGCGGGTAGCCCGCTTAGTTATAATAATTTATGTGACACAGATCGCATGATGCAGACGATGACCCATATCGGCGCTGGTTTTGAAAAGAATTTCAATGTGGTTCCATTGGTTGCAATTGGGACAAAACACGGCAATGCTTGCGGAGTAGGAGTGGGGGAAGATACTATTTCAGTGATTGATAAAATACTTACAGGAGATTTGCGGGCGATTTTTGGCGGGTCGGTGATGCTTAATTTCCCCGTGGATGAAAAAGTTGCGGATGAGCTGATTTATAAATATTCCAGTGAGAACAGAAGACTGCTTGATGTTGTAGCCGCGCCGTCATTTACCTCGGGGGCAATTGAAATTTTGTCCCGCAAAAAAGGAAAATGCAGATTGCTACAAAACCCCGAAATTCTAAAAGCTGGTCTTACATCCCTTGATACTGCCAAGAGATTTCGTTATGTGCGGGGCGGATTTTTAGAACAACCGAATTATACTTTCGTACCCGAACTGTCAAAGGGCATCCTTGACACTAGTAGGCTGAAAGATGTTGTTTTGGCTTGGGCTATTGGGTCTACTTCAAATAGCAATACCATAACCATTGTGAAAGACGGTAAGCTAATGGGAAACGGCGTCGGCCAACAAGATCGAGTTGGAGCGGCCAAGCTCGCCATTTTTCGCGCCGACGATGCGGCTAAATTTGCCAATTCAACAACAGACCAAGCTGACTTAAGAAATGCCGTTGCTTATAGCGACAGCTTTTTCCCGTTTCCAGACGCGCCAGAAGTCTTGATAAATCGCGGAATTAAGACCATTTTTTCCACTAGCGGTTCAGTAAATGATGAAAAGATTATAGAATTTTGCAAATCTAAGGGTGTTAATTTGATTATGTTGCCCGATTCGGAGGCTCGAGGATTCTACCAGCATTGATTTTCCCTGCCATTTTTTTTGTCTTGTTTTTCTTCAAGAAAGCGTTATACTGACACGTATGGATCCCGTTAAAAGTTAACTTTCGGGATTGGTATTATAAGCTTTAATTGGGTTAGATAACCCTATTTAAGATAAAATAGAGTTTGTATAACTTCTAACGGGATGGAAATACTAGGGAAAATATTGGGTAGTCAGGCGCGAGTCAGGATGATGAGGTTGTTTTTACTTAATCGCAGCAAGGGTTTTTCCAGTAAAGACATCGCCAAGCGGAGCCGAGTGTCGCGAGAAGTCGTCCATCGGGAACTAGTCCTTTTGTCTAATATTGGCTTTATAAAAAGACGCGCAACATCTTGGTTTTTTGACTCTTCTTTTAAATATGCATCTGAAATTGACAATCTCCTCATAAATGCCGACACCTTGGACAAGGCTGTCATTATTGATAATTTTAAGAAAGTTGGACGGGTTAAACTTATTATTATATCCGGCATATTCATTAAAGATAAACAGAGTCGCGTGGATTTATTGATTGTTGGAAATAAAATAAGAAAGAGTAAAATTGAAGAAAGTGTTCACAGGCTGGAAGCCGAGATAGGAGCGGAGTTGGTTTATGCCGTTTTTGATACCAAAGAGTTTACTTACCGGCTCAATATGTATGATAAACTCATTAGGGATATTCTGGACTTCCCCCACGAGGTTGTTTTGCAGGCCAAGGAGTTATCCACACAGGTCTTAAAAAAGGCCTAGGATTTGATATAATATAGGCTAGAACTTTCTAAGGTCGAAACTTAAAAGGTATTATTAGTTAACTATATATTATGAATAACATTTGGTTTTCTTGGAGCCAGGTCTTCAATGACTCACTCCTACAGTTATGGTTCGCCTTCGTCCAATTTGCCCCTAGGCTCATTGTGGCGGTTGTTTTCTTTATTATTGGTTGGATGTTGGGTTCCGTTATTTCTAAAGCATTTGTTCAAGTTTTCAGCGCTTTAAAAGTTGATAAGCTTTTTGCTTCTATCGGAACAGATAATTTGTTCAGGAGAGCGGGGATGAATCTAAATAGCGGTTACTTTCTTGGAGAAGTTGCAAAATGGTTTGTTATAATCGTTTTCCTCCTACCTTCGCTTAATTTGGTAGGCTTGGACTATATTGCTTCTTTCTTAAAAGACGATGTGCTTGGATTTCTACCGAGAGTAATCGTTGCTGCGTTTATCTTAATAATCGCAACAGTAGTTGCCGAAGCTGTTTCCAAGTTGGTTGTTGCTAGCACGAAGGCGCTCAGTGTTCATTCTGCAAATATGCTTGGCGCAATGGCAAAGTATGCTGTTTGGGTCTTTGCTTTCATCATTGCTTTTGGCCAACTAGGCATCGCTGAGACATATATGAATACGCTTTTCGCTGGAATCATCGGCATGCTTGCCTTGGGTGGCGCTTTAGCTTTCGGTCTGGGTGGCAAGGACGCAGCTGCACGCTTTCTTGCTAAGCTTGCTGAAGAATCTGCTCATCACGGTTAATTTAATAATGCTTTAAGTTTTTTTATCAAACAAAAATCAGAAAAAGATGTTTTTTGACATCCTTTTCTGATTTTTGTTTGTGATATAATTGTATTATGCCAGAAAAAACACCAGAAACTGGAACAACAGGAGCA
This sequence comes from Candidatus Nomurabacteria bacterium RIFCSPLOWO2_01_FULL_39_17, assembly GCA_001785805.1. Lineage (GTDB taxonomy): Bacteria > Patescibacteriota > Minisyncoccia > Phycocordibacterales > UBA9973 > UBA9973. The sequence continues at coordinate 1,600 of MFUU01000016.1, read as the reverse complement.
GAAAGTCTTAGTCCGCAAGAGATTAGCGAAAGGTTGGATTCACTAGCTAAAAAACTTGACGGCTCGGATTGGGGAGCGAGAGTAAGGTATATGCAAGAAATATTGAAAGGTCCCAATGCAAAAACTTTTTCCAAGCAAGAATTAATTAGCCTAAAGAGAATAATAAATAATCTTGAATTAGCTCTTACTGAATTTGAAGAGCACATAGAGTTTGCCGAAACCGCTTAATTTGTAGAAAGGATGTTTCTTGACATCCTTTTTTGGTTTGTATATACTTCTCCAATCAGTATGATTACCACAAAAAACATTCTAAAAAGGCGGCTCTTATAAGCAGACTTCTTTTGTTTGTTGGCCGCCCTAAAAGGCGGTTTTTTATTTGGTCAGAAAGGCTTGAAATTTGAAAACTTAATTCCTGTTACGGCTTTATGGGGTCTTTTCCATGCTGTAAACAGGAGAAACTCTCTTTGTTTTAAAGTACTTGAGCGGTCAAGAATTTAAGGCAAGTAAAGGGAGTTGTTTGTATTGCCCCGTGAAAAGCGGGGCGAATTGTGATTTTCAAATTTCTTAACAGGAAATTTAAGGGCGTACGGTGGATGCCTTGACTTTAAGAGGCGAAGAAGGACGTGGCGTTGCTGCGATAAGCTTCGGGGAGGTGCTTAGCAACCTTTGATCCGGAGATTTCCGAATGGGGAAACCCTATCAAGCAAACCTTGATAACCCGTCAGCAATGACGAGGTGCAGACCCTGGGAAGTGAAACATCTCAGTACCAGGAGGAATAGAGACAAATATGTATTTCCTAAGTAGCGGCGAGCGAAAAGGAAGAAGCCCAAACCAAGCCCCACTTTTCTAACTAAGCATGGTGACAGTAGAGAATATAGTTTGCAAAATTTAAAAAATGAAAAAAGTAAACTTGGTTAAAAAAGTGGGGCTTGGGGTTGTAAGATAACAATGTAGATTTCTAGAGGAGTCAAAAAATAAATTATTAGTTGAAGTTGCTGGAAAGCAACACCATAGGGGGTGATAGTCCCGTAAATTAAAATAGTTTATCTCTTTTATTGTTATTCTTGAGTACCTCAAGACATAAATGGCTTGAAGGAATCCAGCGGCACTAACCGCTAAGGCTAAATACTCTTAAAGATCGATAGTGAACTAGTACCGTGAGGGAAAGGTGAAAAGCAGCCCGATTAGGGCGGTGAAATAGACCTGAAACCGTATGTCTACAAGGAGTTGAACCAGGCCCCACTTTTATAACTAAGTATAAAATATAACTGAACCCGATTTAGAAAATTGTGGCTTAGTGAAAAAATAAAATTTGATTAGAAAAGTGGGGCCTGGAACAGCGTGCCTATTGAAGAATGAGCCAACGAGTTTATGCATACTGCTGCCTAAGTCGGCTAAAACGACGCAGGCATAGGGAAACCAAGTGTTAATAGCGCGCAATTGGTAGCATGCATAAGACCCGAAGCCAGGTGAGCTTGCCATGAGCAGGATGAAGTAGGTCGAAAGACTTATGGAGGTCCGAACAGGTAGATCGTACAACGTCTTCTGATGACTTGTGGTAAGGAGTGAAAAGCTAATCGAACCTGGTAATAGCTGGTT
>MFUU01000015.1 GCA_001785805.1 Candidatus Nomurabacteria bacterium RIFCSPLOWO2_01_FULL_39_17 | reverse complement strand
TACGTTTGCTAATAAGTTGGGTAAAAAATTAAATCGAGAAATTATATACTTGGATAAAATCTACCATCGACCTGGTTGGCAACCCACACCCAGAGACGAATGGAGGAAAATAGTGAGAAACTTGGTTTCTGGTGAAAGATGGATTATAGACGGACATTATGATAATACTTTAGATATTAGAATGCCGCCCGCCGATACAATTATTTTCTTTAATTTTAATAAGTTTTTATGTCTTTATGGAGTCTGCAAACGAGCTCTCGGATATAATCAACCTTTTGATCAAATAGAAGGCAACAGAAGACATTTATCATGGAATTTAATAAAAAAGATAATTATATTTCCAAAAAAGAAAATGTTAGGAAGATTAGAACAATACAGAAACGCGAAAAAAATATTTGTAGTAAAAAACAGAAAAGAAGTTCAGGAGTTATTATTGTCTATTCTCTAAAATTTTTTCCAATAGCATTCCATGGAAGTTTGATTTTTGCTTCTGGAAATTTATCCAGAACCCATTCCACATATGTACTGCAATTGGGGCCAATAAAAGAGTATCTTTGAGTATAAATATAATTCTGTGGTGAATGTTCTATAAAATCAGCCATTTTAGCGGCGGGGGAATTTTCATCGCCTTCAATTATATTTAATATATTACTTTTCCATCGAAAAATTGGAACACTTAGAAACATCTCAATGCCTTGCCATGGTAAGAAAAAATCTTTATGTAAATGACCCCAGCTATTTTCTCCAAAATATTCCCTATGAAGTACATCCCACCTTGAAATTATACCCTTTCTATTTATGACAAACCATGGATGATGAACAACAAAAAACGGAAAAGTAGCTGAGGAATAAAGAATAAAAACCTGATATTTATCTTTTTTTATTAAACTATTAAATTCTTGAGAATTCATTTTTACTGTCTATTCTTTAATGCATTACGAAGAGTGTCGTTGTCGGAATATTCAAGTTCGGTGCCGGTGGAAAGCCCGCGACCGAGAGAGGAAATTTTAATTCCTGATTTTTCCGCTATACCTTTTATTTCTCCTCGAACATATACATCCGTATGTTCACCCTGGGGGTTTAAAGAGAAGGCAAGAATGATTTCTTTCAATTCATTATCAGCTTTTTTTATTCTCGTTTTTAATTCTTCAATACGTACACGGCTCTTGGTATCTTTCTCTACTATAGGTACCAATCCACCTAAAATAAAGTATTTTCCGTGATAAACTCTACTTTTTTTCATACTTTCTAAGTCAGAATCTTTTTCTATCACCATCAAGGCAGAGGAGTCGGAATGAGGATCAGCGCAAATTTCACATATATTATCTTTTTTCGCGTTCAAGATAAAAAAACGGAAGCACTCTTTACATTGAGCCACTTCTTTTTTCAGTTCTAGAATCAGTTTAGATAGATTTTCGGCATAACTTCCGTTACGAAACACAAGAAAATAAACGAAGCGTTTCGCTTGTCTTTCTCCAATACCGGGAAACTCCTTAAAAATCTCGGTCAGCTTTTCTATCGAGTTCATCAGACTATTTTAACATACTAAAACTCATCCAGCTCTCCACCCACTTTGTGCGGAGCAAATTCACTTACACTGCTTTTTTCCAGGGTTAAGAAGGTAGTGGTCTTTTCGTCGAAGTGAAGTTCAATTTTTCCTGTCGGACCATTGCGGTGTTTTTCTATCAGAATCTCGGCAATATTATTTTTTTCAGACTCTTCTTTGCCCTTGTCTTCGCGATGAATAAACATTACCACGTCGGCATCTTGTTCAATGGATCCGGAATCGCGCAGGTCAGAGAGTCTTGGTTTGCCACCGCGGGATTCCACGGCGCGAGAAAGTTGCGAGAGGGCAAGAACCGGCACATTAAGTTCTTTGGCCAAGCTTTTTAATGATCTTGAGATTTCTGTCACTTGATTTACCATAGAATCATAGTTTTTTGAAGTGGTCATAAGCTGTAAGTAATCAACAACAATCAAATCCAGCCCTTTTTCCGCCTTGAGCCTTCGGGATAGAGCTTTCATTCTTACTATAGAATTACCCGGTTGGTCATCTATATAGATTTTTGCTTTAGCCAATTTATCCAATGAATCGCGAAGCTGAGAAAACTCACGGTCAGAAGAAAGCCTGCCGGTGCGCAAATTCCAGGCATTCACGCGCGATTGAGCTGAAAGCATTCTATCGACTAGCTGTTGAGAAGACATTTCAAGAGAAAATATTACTACGGATTTTTCATGAACAACGGAAGTCATGCGGGCAATATCCAGCGCAAGGGTAGTCTTGCCCATAGAGGGCCTGGCGGCAAGAATGATAAGGTCAGATTTCTGTAAACCAGACAGCTGCGTATCTAAATCCCGAAAGCCGGTAGGAAGTCCGCGGAGCATTCCTTTATTTTCATGCAACATTTCCAATCGTTCCCAGGCCTCCGGCAAGGCATCTTTTAAGTTTATAAATTTCTGATTCTTGGGAGAAGAAACAACATGAAAAATTTTCTTTTCCGCCATGTCCAATATGTCGTCCATATGATCATCGCCTTCTTCAAAAGCAAGTTCAGAAACATAATCAGCCGCTTCTATTAAATTTCTCAAAATATATTTCTTCTGTACGATATCGGCATAGTGTTTAATGTTGGTAGAAGAGGGGACTACGTTTACTATTTCGGCAAGATATTGATTGCCCCCAATTGCTTCCAATAATTTTTGTTCGCCGAGCTTGGTGGAAAGCGAGAGCATGTCTATCGGCTCGTTTTTTAAAGATAAATCAAGCATTGCCCTAAAAATCATTTTATGCTTTTCAACATAAAAAGAGTCCGGGGTTAGTATATCTTCCACTTCGTGCATAGCGTCTTTACGAAGCATTATAGATCCCAACACCGCCTGTTCTGAGGGAATGCTTTGTGGCGGAATACGCAAATTATTATTTTTGGTCGGTTTTGCCATTGACGCTATTCTAACAACAGGCAAATAATAGTCAAAATCAGAAAGTGTAAAAGATGTTATTAAAATGTGGAGACCTGCCTACCGGACAGGCAGGCGGCAAGCAGAAATGTGCTATAATAGCTTGCATATGTCTAAAAAAGTATTCGTGTCCGGCGTTCAGCCTTCAGGAAAACCTCATATTGGCAACTATTTCGGTGCCATGAAACAATTTGTTGAGTTGCAGAAAGAATATAGTGGTTATGTAATAATCGTTGATTATCATGCCCTGCATTCACTCCAAAATCCGAAAGAAATGAGGGCAAATATAATATCAGTCTTGCTTGATTTTTTGGCTATCGGCCTTGATCCTAAAAAGATTGTTTTATTAAAACAATCCGCTGTATCAGAGCATACTGAGCTTGCTTGGATTTTTGAAACGATAACTACTATGCCATATTTAATGCGCGCGCACGCTTTTAAAGACGCTGAAGCAAAAAATAAAGAAATAGATGTCGGCACTTTTAACTATCCAATGCTAATGGCGGCAGATATTTTACTTTATAGCCCCGATGTAGTGCCAGTAGGCGCTGATCAAAAACAGCATGTAGAAATCGCGCGCGATACAGCTCTAAAATTTAACCGCGTCTTTGGTGAAACTTTTAAAGTTCCGGAGCCAATGATTATGAAAGACGTGGCAATAGTCCCCGGAACCGACGGACGCAAGATGTCTAAAAGCTACAACAACACTATTCCATTATTCGCTTCTTACGAAGAGATAAAAAAGTGCGTAATGAGTATTGTCACGGATTCAAGCGGGGGAATTCCAAAGAATGTTTACGCTATACATAAACTTTTCCACAATGAAAAAGAATTAAAGAAAATTTATGAAGAAAAATCCGGGAAATATAAAGAATTGAAAGAAATGTTGATTGAGGACTTGGAAAAATTTATCGCACCCATGCGGAGAAAAAGAAAGGAATTTGAAAAGGACATTCCAAAAGCGCTGGCCGTCCTAAAAGAGGGGAGCGAAAAAGCAAAGATTGTCGCAAGACATAAAATGCGAGAAGTGAAAGAAAAAATAGGCGTTAATGTCTGGTAAATTTTTTATGAAAAATAATACCGAACAATATAAAAAGGAAGTAGTTGATGTTATACATAAAATCGCTCAAAATAGGGGACTGTTGGGTGATTTTATAAAAGATATATTGACGCCCAGAGAATTTGACAACATTGGTGTACGCTGGCAAATAGTGAAGCGTCTGGGAAAAGGGGAACACCATCAAGCTATTGCCGAATTTTTACACCTTGGAGTAGCGACAGTCACTCGCGGGTCACGCGAAATGCGTAAAAAAGAAGGCGGTTTTAGAAGAACCCTTAAACTCCTTGGTTAGATAAAGTTATCCACAGTAATTAAATATAATATATTGACTTTATTTTTATCTTATACTAGCATACTAGTATGATGATATTGGGAAAATTACGGACAATAGATGAAACAATAAAAAAATCAGTTAGGATTTGGTGGGGCGCAAAGACTGGTTTTTGTGCGCTATTTCGTTGATTTCTTTTTGTACTTCTATTCTAAATAAAAGGAATCTATAAACCGGCGCATAAGGCGTCGGTTTATTGTTCTTTGTCAGGGAGGTAGTTATGTGGAGCGGTAGCGGTGATCCCATAGCGAACGATCCATGGCAAACTGACTTCAATAGTTTCCCCAAATCTCGTAGCCTCATAGAAAAGAAAGGCGTATCTAGGGATTCATCAACCCAAGAAGAACTTCCAAAAGAAGAAACTCCTTCGGGAGGTTGGGTGGATGGGCAACCATCCTAGCGACTAGCAGAGATATCGAGGGGGCGGTCATAATAGACTGCCCCCTTATTACTTTTTTATTTATTGCATATTTATATATTCTTGCGGTATAATGGAAAGATGAGCAAAACGAAAATACTTTTCATAGTTGGTATGTTTATAGTGGTATTACCGTATTTGGGTTTTCCTTATTTATGGAAAAATGTTCTATTCGCTGTTTCTGGATTGGGAGTTGCTTTTATTGCTTATACACTAAATAGAGAAGCCAAGAGGGAAAACGTGCCCGAAAAAACTTTCGAGAATTTTAGCGAGAATAGTAATTTTAATGAAAATGGAGTCAATACAGAAAAATCAAAATTGGAATAAAAAATGCTGGAACTAATAAACACACTAAGGAAAAATACTAGCATTATCTTGCTCTTTGCGGGATTTTTTTTCTTGGGTATTTATATCGGTTTTAATTATCAGCCAGCTATTGATAAAATTACAAGTATTTCCGGAAAAGAAACTGCCGTAGTTACTCAAGCTGATTTTTCCCCTTTTTGGAAAACTTGGAATGCCATTAATGAAAAATACCCTGACGCAATAAAGATAAACGATCAGAAAAGAGTTTATGGGGCTATTTCGGGCCTAGTAAATTCACTTGATGACCCATATAGTGCGTTTTTTAATCCCGAGGACACAAAAATCTTTGAAGATGATATTTCAGGTTCTTTTGGCGGGATTGGTGTGGAAATCGGTATGAAAAATAAAATTATAACTGTAGTTGCTCCGCTAAAAGATACTCCGGGATATAGAGCAGGAATAAAGTCTGGTGATAAAATCTTAAAAATTGATCAAATCATAACTTCCGATATGACGGTAGAAAAAGCAGTGAGTCTAATCAGGGGGGAAAAGGGAACTACGGTAGTGCTTACCGTTTTCAGAGATGAAGAAAAAGAACCCAGGGAAATAAAAATTGTTCGAGATATTATAAATGTGCCGACGCTTGACACCGAGCTTCGTCCAGACGGCATTTTTGTAATTAAACTTTACAGCTTTTCTGCAAATTCTGCCGATCTGTTTCGTCTGGCGTTGAAAAAATTCTCCGAATCAAACACCGATCGACTCTTGCTTGATTTGAGGGGAAATCCGGGCGGATATTTAGATATAGCTGTAGATATGGTAAGCTGGTTTTTGCCAAACGGAAAAGTCGTTGTAATTGAAGATTATGGCAACAATGCCAAACAAAAAGTGTTTAGAAGCGTCGGCTATAATGTGTTTACTGATAAATTGAAATTCGTTATCTTAATAGATGGCGGTTCTGCTTCGGCTTCAGAAATAGTAGCGGGGGCGCTACAAGACCACGGACGCGCCAAACTGGTGGGAGAACAAAGTTATGGAAAGGGTTCGGTACAGGAAGTCATGAAAATTACATCCAATACCATCTTAAAGATTACCGTGGCTAAATGGCTTACACCCAATGGCACATCCATTTCAACAAAGGGATTAACGCCAGATTATAAAGTAGAATACACGAAGGAAGACAGTACAAGCGAAGGTAAAAAGGACTCACAGGTGGATAAAGCGGTAGAATTATTAAATAATTGGACCCCAATTATAAAACCAACAATAAATTAAATGCGAGTAATATTTTTACAAGATGTTCCAAGGGTAGGGAAGAAGTACGATGTGAAAGAAGTCAATGGCGGTTACGCTTTAAATTTTTTATTTCCAAGAAAATTGGCTGAAATGGCTACGATAAAAGCCATAGCGGAGTTAGAAAAGAGGAAAAATGAAATTGTGATTGAAAGAGAAGTGCAAGAGAGTTTGTTGATGAAAAATCTGGAAGAAATAAAAAATAAAGTCGTCACCATGGAGGGCAAAGCTAATGAACAAGGACATTTATTCCAGGCAATACACGCGCGTGAAATCGTGGAAGCAATGCATAAAGAGCATCACGCAGAAATTGGTGAAGAACTTTTAATTCTGGAAAAACCGATAAAAAAAGTAGGGGAGTTCGAAATTCCAATTAAGGTAAAAAACAAAAAATCGAGCTTTAAGCTCATGGTTAAGGCGATATAAAAAAATCCCCGAGCGGGGATTTTTTTATTAGATTAGGTTTACGATTTTCTTTACTGTTGCCCTGCCGTTGAACGAAGTCTTGCGCTTAGAGTTGAATTTTACAGTGCCACTTTTAAGGGCGAAGAGGGTATGGTCTTTGCCCATACCGACATTATTACCAGCCACAATAACCGTACCGCGCTGGCGGATTATAATGTGTCCGGCTTCCGCTTTCTGCCCATCGGCAATTTTGGTGCCTAGGTACTTTGGGTTCGAGTCTCTTAAGTTTTTGGCTGTTCCACCGGCTTTTCTATGCGCCATATAATTTTTGTGTTAAAATTAAAAGTATCGAGAGTATAAAGTATTTTATGGAAAAAATCAAGCAATTCATAAATAGCAAGAAGGGAAAAGATATTTCAACTGTCATTATCGTTATTTTAGTAGGTTTGGGGTCATTTGGCTTGGGTAGATTATCAAAAAACGTCTTAAATACAGGTATAAAGATAGAATATCCCAATCGGGCAATCAATCAAACGGCAAGTAATGCCATTTCAGCCATTGAACCTATGAGGACACCTACAATTAGCCAAATAATGGAAAATTCAGGCGGAAAGAATTATTTTGCCTCAAATCGAGGAAGCAAATACTATTCGCTGGGATGCTCGGCGGGAAAAAGTATTGTGCAAGAAAATAGAATTTACTTTGCTAGCGCAGAGGAGGCAGAGAAGGCTGGGTACGAGCCTTCGGTCTCGTGTAATTAATAATGGCATGTTACAAAGCATATTGTGCAACAATTTTATGTTGCGCAATATGTGCGTATGTTTTGTAATATAATATATGTTACAAAACATATATTGTGTGACACGGTTATGATATAAATAACGCTTAAATAAGGCTTTAAAGCCCTATTCCCTATTTAATAGTTTATTCTCGGCGCCCTTAGTTGAAAATCCGTAAGCTTGCCATCGCGTAGACGTTCCATGTTTGAAATAAATGGCCGCCAAAAAAGTGGAATCCAGATATTGTTCCAGAAATACAATATTGGCTGTTTAAAATAATCATTCCAGAGGCTTTTACCCGCTCCCCCGACATAGTGGATATTGTCCTGAGTAGTAGGGTTTTCTATTACCACTTTTATGCCTATATTGAAATAGCTAAGCACTAAGATAATAGTGAAACCAAGAAAGAGAATTCCAAGAATGCTTATTCCGCCTCTTTGGTTATTAAACTTGGTCATTTTTTGGTTTAATTAAAAAACACTCTGAATTTGCGCCCAAATCCAATAGAACATATCTTTGATGCTAACATCAAAATATTTCATCAAAAGTATTACAATGATAACGAAAACTATGAATTTAATAAACCCGCCATTTTTATCTCTTAATTTACTCGGCATAATATTATTTTACCACATAATATATAACTAAGGCAATATTATTATTTAAACATACTGGAAACTGTCGGGGGTAAATAAAAAAGCGGATCAAGATAGGCATTGATAGGCGCTATCGGTTGGGTCAAAATTCTCCCCGGGCATGACTTAGAAGGTAATGTTTTTACTTCAACAGCGTTTTTTGCGTATAAAGATACATGCAGGTGCGGTCCTGTAGAATAGCCGGTATTTCCACTATAGCCGACAACATCACCACGAGCCACTTTGTCACCGGTATTAGCTTTTATAAGCGACAGATGTCCGTAGGTGCTGGCAAGGCCATTGTTGTATTTGATTAAAACAAACCGTCCAAAAGAAACCCCCGCGCACTGCGTATCGGTATCTCCCCTGCCCGCTACTACGCCATCTGCCATAGCTTTAACTGGTGTGCCCACTGAAGCGCGGAAATCTACGCCATTGTGCGTACCGTTCGCGTATAGACGCTTACCGGCTTCTGTCTTTCCGAATACTTGGGTTATTAATATACTGTTCAGCGGCCAGCTTAAAACTCCACCGCTCGGCAATGTTGAAGGGTCTAAAATATATTTCAGCTGTGATTCATAATCACGTAACTCTTTTTCAAAAGCATCTTTCTGGGTCAATCTGTCTTTTAAAAGTTTTTGATAATTTACTTCATTGTTTTTAGTTTGCGCTAGAAGTTTTTTCTTTTCCGCCGTGTTTTGGTCTACAATTTTTTTCTGATCCGCCAATTCGGATTTAAAATCAGACAGTTCCTTCTTGGCGTCAAGAGTTTCCGTCCGAGTATCTTCCAGTTCGCCCTTCACCTCCCTTAAAGCAATTATGTGTTCTCTAATCCTTGAATTTATGGTCGCCATATTTTCTATGTCATTCCAAACAAATGAGAAATCTTTTTCTGATAAAATTATTTCCATCATTGAAGATAATTCCATCTCATTAACTTGCCTTATCTCACTTTTTATCGCATCGGAATTCACGGAAATAGACTTTTCTTTTGTATTGATTTGAGAACTCAAATTTTGTATCTTGAGATTGGTTTTATCAATTTTCTTCTGGGTGAGAGAAATATCGGCAATCAGCTTTTTGCGAGTCAAATCGAGCGCGGCGATAGAACTGCTGAGAGAATTTTTCTGCTTTCCCAGGTCATCAAGCTGGGTCTGATAGGCGGCAATTTCTCTTTCTAATTGCATTATGTCTTGGTTTTTTTCTGCTATCCTAGTATTCAGGTCTGAAACCGTCTGCGCATAGGAAAATACAAAGGGAATAATAAATAAAGTAATCGCCAGAATCCCTATAAAATATGACTTAAATCGCTTTTTGTAATCTAGATAATGTCTCATTTTTTCCTAAAATCGAAGCAATAATAAAAGGATCTGGGGATTTATTCTTCCCAGAGAGGGCAAAACGCACCGGGTGAAGTAATTCTCCCCTACTTGAGAGTGTATTGGTTATTTGCATTAAATTTCTCTTCACTTCTTCTTCTGTAAAATTATTTACATCTATTTGTTCTAAAGATTCTATGGCCAGTTGTAAATTTTTAGCAATTGCCTCTGGCAAAAAATCTTTATACAAAAGTTTTTCTTTTGAAAATTTGGGTGCCTGAATAAAAAAATCCAATTCCCCTGCTTCTACCATTTCTTTTACATCTCCCCATTTGGAAATACGTTCTAAAATAATTGGCACAAGTTTTGGATTTCGCATATTTTCCGGCAAACATTCGAAAATTTTATTTTTTATTTCCTCAGGTGGAAGTAGTTTCAGGTGTTCCTTATTCATCCAGTCCAATTTTCGGGCATTCATCTGCGCATCGGATTTTTGGATTCTGCTGATGTTGAAAGCTTTGATTAAATCGGCTCTGGAGAAAATCTCGCGATCATCTCCCGGGTTCCAGCCCAAGAGCGCCAGGAAATTTATAAAAGCATCGGGTAAATATCCTTCATCTTTATATTGGAGCAAATCTTTGACTCCATCTCTTTTACTTAATTTCTTTTTCCCGTCGGGGCCCAGAATTACGGGCAGGGTTGCGTAAAATGGAGGCGCTATGTCTAGCGCTTCGTAAACCGATAAAAATTTCGGCGTGGAAGAAATAAACTCTTCTCCGCGCATAACGTGCGTAACTTTCATTTCTATGTCGTCCACTATGTGCGCAAAGTTGTATGTCGGATACCCGTTGCTTTTTATCAGAATAAAGTCATCAAGCGCCTCCGGACCTGCTGAGAGATCGCCGTATACCAAATCATTCCATTTAAAACTTTTTACCGTTGGCACTTTGAAACGAAGCGGTTTTGCACCGTCCCAAACACTAAATTCTTTCGGTCTATGTTCTCTGTATAGAAATGGTTTCTTGGCCAATTCTGCCTTATTACGAAATTCCCCTACTTCATCTTCAGTATACGGATCAGGATAAGCGTATCCTTTATCAACAAGAATTTGGGCATATTTTTTATATACATCCAATCTTTCTGATTGCAGATACGGGCCTTGGTCCCAGTCTAGTCCTAGCCATTGTAGAGAATTTTTAATGTGATCTATAGAACCCTCTACTTCCCTCTCTTTGTCTGTGTCTTCAATTCTTAAAATAAAAGTGCCGTTGTTTTTCTTAGCCCAAAGCCAAGCAAAAAGTGCAGTCCGAACGCTACCCACATGCATAAAACCCGTTGGCGACGGCGCAAATCTTGTTATAACTTTTTTATCTGACATTCCTATATAATAACACAAAAAAACAACCCCCCTCGTTCCCCCTTATCAGGGGGAAATTTAAATAATCAATTTGTTTTCACTCTTACTCTTTCTGTCATCGTTTTTGTGCTTACATACGCAAGGGTGTCAATATCGGGATTGGATAATTCAATCATATCTAAATCAGCACGGTCAAATATTTTTGCGCCATTTATTTCTACACCGTTTGATAGTAAATTTTTAAGTTTAATATATTTTTTTTTATCTAAAACAAAATCAACATCACCAACCTGCGCTCTATACTGATCTGGTTTGCGAATATAAAGATGGGTATAAATAGTTTCCGGAATATTACCCTTTTGGGAAATAATAATGGAATTATGGAAATGATAGTATTTTTGGTTAAAATTATCGGATTTTTCTGTCAGTTCTTCTCGCAATTTTGTAAGAAATTCGTACTCATTGTTATAATGACAAAAGACTCCTATATTTCCCGCAATTGGAAGATATTTACCAAAAGCTTCTTTACATAACTTAAAACAAGAAAAGTGAATATATTCTATCGCTTCGAAAAGTTTATCCTTGTTTTTTATTGGACTAAAGCGATATAATTTCATTATGTAATTATAGTATGAGATTAAAGATTTGTTAATTTTATTTTTCTTATTAAATCTTTACAAGTTTTATCTAGATCGTTCAGAATTTCTTTTTTGCTCTCCCCTGACAAGGGGAGCAGGAGGGGTTAAAAAACTATTTTTCATGGCTCAAAGCTATATCTACTAGCTCGCGGGCGATTTTTTGAGCCGCTCCGGGTTTATTAAAAGCTTTCGCGTTATAGGCCATTTGTTTCCATACATCTTTATCCTCGATTATCTTTTCAATTTCCGAACTTAAAATATTGGCTGTCATGTTGGCTTCCTCAATTACACTACAAGCTCCAGCATTGGAGTAATTAAAAGCATTTTTCTTGGAGTGGTCGGCATTGGACTCGGTAAATGGAATTAAAATTGATGGTACGCCCCAAGAAGCTATTTCGAATAAGGTTGATCCGGCTCTGGAAATTATAAGTGTAGCTGCGCCCGAGGCCATTTTAATTTGCAGAGGATTTAAAAAGGAAAACGGCAAATACCTAGATTTATTAGGATCGTTGACAAGCACAACTTCTACCCTGCCAGTTACTGTTCTAAAATTTCTGACGCCAGTCTGGTGAATAATCTGGTAATTTTTCAAAAGTCTGGGTAATGCGTCGGTCACCACATTATTTATGAGTTCTGCACCCTGGGATCCCCCCAGAACTAAAATAACGGGTAAATTCGATTCAAGTTTAAAATAATTAAGAGCCTTATCGTGTGGCGATGGATGTTCTATTTCGCTTCTTATTGGATTCCCTGTCCAAGCAATAGACTTTTTGGGAAAAAAGTCCGCTACGTCTAAGAAAGAAACAGCTACTCTTTTGGCGAAACGTCCTGCCCATTTGTTCACTCGGCCAGGAGCAGAATCCGATTCGTGAATAAAAACGGGAATATTTAAGATTCTGGCCGCAAAAATTACCGGGAAACTCGCGTATCCACCTTTGCTGAAAACAATATCCGGGTAAATTGAAAACATTTTGAAAAGGGCATTGATAGTACCAAAAAACATTCTGAAAATATCAGTAAAATTTTTAAAAGAAAAGTAAGTGCGCATTTTGCCGGTTCCTACTTCTTCATACAAAAGTCCATTCTGAAAAAGCATTTCTTTGTCGTAGGGATCATCAGAAACATAATAGAGTTTCGCTCCTATTATTTTATCGTGATCTATTATTTTATTAACTTGTTCTGCAACGGCAATAAGCGGATAAAAGTGCCCGCCTGTGCCCCCTCCTGTAAAGACTATTTTCATGACTAATTTTAAATGAGCGAAGCGATTATTAAAATCGTCACCCTGTTAAATAAAATCTTTCAGATTATAACTTTTGCTTTGCAAAAGTTATTTAACGGGGTAATAAAAATTATACTCGTTCCACTCGTTAATTTTTACCAAACTTTGATATTTGAAATACAATACCTATGGCTATAAGATCTATCATTAGTGAAGTCCCGCCATGGCTTACGAAAACCAACGGTACTCCGGTCAAAGGGAAAACTCCGGTAACAGCGGCAATATGCATAAAAGACTGCGCCGTAATCAGTATAACAATTCCAGCGACTAAAAGTCTACTAAACAAATCGGGACTATTGTTGGCAATACGAAGTCCTCGCATCACAAAAAGCAAATAAAGTAAAATCGTCCCCACCGCACCGGCAAAACCCAGTTCTTCGCCAATAATGGCAAAGATTGAGTCTCCCTGAGGTTCCGGAAGATAACTGAATTTTTGTATGCTTTGTCCGTATCCACGACCGAAAATTCCACCCCCACCGAGAGCTCTAAAAGATTGCTGAATCTGATAAGAAGATCCCTGGGGATCTTGAGATGGATCAATAAAAGTTTTGATTCTTTCTTGAAGATATGGTTTAAGAAAAATAAGTATTGCAAGGGCTATGATCGCCAGTATTATTAGGCCCAAAATATGTTTCCATGGCACTCCGGATATAAAAAGCATGGCAAATCCGGTTATTATTATTAAAACAAGACTTTTTGTGTCTGGCTGTTTATATAAAATGGTGCCAATTACCGCCAGCATTACAAAAAGTGGAAGAATCTTAAACTTGAAATTATTCGGCCTGTTTTTTACCCAGGAAAGCCACGCGGCAAAATAAATAATAAAACCGAATTTTAAAACTTCTACCGGTTGAAACGATAAGGGACCCAACTTAATCCATCTTTCCGCTCCCTGATGCACGACCCCAAGATATGGGATAAAAACGGCTGCGGTTAAAATAACTGATCCTAAGAAAATATAAAAAGAATATTTGCGCCAAAATTTATAATCTATTTTCAGGGCAAAATACATGCCAATAATACCGAAACCAAAACCAAAAATTAGCTGACTGCGGAGAACGGAGTAAAAGATATCGGAGTTTCTATCTAGAATTCCCAATGACGCAGAAACAAACATTGCCGCGCCGGCTAAAATCAAAATTAGCACTATGCTTAAAAAAACTCGGTCAATTTTTTTCTCCCGCATATTTTAACGGCTAATTATAGCCAAAATTATGCCGATAATGGCAAATACGACCGACAAAACCCAGAAACGCATAGTAACCTTATAAGACGGCCAGCCTAAGCTCTCAAAATGGTGGTGAATCGGCGCCAGTCTAAAAAGTTTTTTGCCGAAAAACTTTTTAGAAAAAATTTGCAGAATAACCGAACCGGAGGTAAGCACTAGTGGCAGAGCCACAACGGGAAGAATTAGAACCGAATCAGTCAGAAACGCTAGTGTGGCGAGGGTAATAGTAAGCCCCATAATACCTGTCTCTCCCATATAAAATCTCGCCGGCGGAATATTAAACCATAGAAATGCAAAAATGGCTCCCGCTACTGCCCCAGAGAAAGCCGCCAGGTCTATCTGATTGTTGGCGAAGGCGATAGCTGAATAAGCGCTAAAAATAGACGCAAAAACCCCGCCGGAAAGCCCGTCGATGCCGTCTATAACCCCGCCGGAGAATGTCGCTAGCGCTACTATTATAAAAAATGGAATAATTAAAATACCCAGATAAAATTCTCCGTCAAATGGAATATTAATTGCACTCATTCCAAGTTTATAAAAAAACCAAAATCCAATAAGTAGAGATAATGAAGCTACAAGAAATGCTTTCCAGTTGCGCCAAGAAGTATCATCGCGAGCAAACTTTCCATTTCCATAAATTTGTATCAAGTCATCGGAGAGTCCTAAAAGCGATCCAAAAAGTAAGGTGAAAAATGGTATCAATGTTTGGTTTCGGCTTAAAAAATTCATTTTCTCTGTAACAACTCCGGGGAATATTACAGCCGCTAAGTAGAAAAGAAGTGTGGACATAAGTGCTGAAAACCAAATAATAATACCCCCTACCCTGGGGGTATTTAATTCTTCTTGCTCGTTGTGTATCTTATGAAAATCTGGAGAGGAAATTTCGCCGTTTCTGGAATATTTTTTCCACATTTTGTGCTTGAAGAAGAAATGAGTCGCCAGCGGCGTGATAAAAACACCTAAAAAGAAAGCCATAGTCGTCGGCGCAAAAATTTTAACCAAATTAAGAAGCATTTTAAAAGTATAGCAGAAATCTACTCAATTCAAAAACTGGTCAACCTCATAGGTTGACTATGCATAAGATTTCAGCATATGCTGAAATCTTATGCATTAATACACCTCTTGTTGGTAACATTTTTCACAGTAAACTATTTCGGGTCGGTCTGGAGCATAACTGGTTTCAAATTCATTTTTGCATTTTCCTTGATGATTGTGACCATTCTTGTCGCACATACAGAATCGGTGCCAGAGGTTAAGTGGATTTCTCTTTTTTAGTCTTTGATAATGCCTGCAATTAGGACATAAATGGGGTATAGGTAGATTCATGCGTTTATAGAAAGATAGTTCATTGGGGATAATTTTGAAGGCTTCGGTACATTGTTCGTTGCAAGTATTTTTATGTTTACATTCTATGACTTTACCTATAATTTCATCATTCACATTTTTGATATTATTTGGTATGTTTTCTGTTTTAATATCTATCTGATAGTTTCTTTTTTCTTTTTCTTTCCATTTATATCCCCGATTTTCTACTTCTTCTTTCGTTAAAGAAAAGTATTCTTGTGTTATGGTTTCGTTATAACAAAATGGAGATAATTCAGCTGGAAAAAATTCTCCGTATTTATATATTCTCCCTTTATTGTCTATATAAGGCATATCGTTCATGTGTTTGATGATTTTTGGTATCAATTCTTTGTATTGTTCTTTAGTGTATTGTTTGTTTAGAATGCAGTATTGTTTGGAGCGAAGACCGATACAGGCAAAACAATTTTGGCTGCCATGACAATTATATGAGTAATAAACATCATGGCCTCCATATATTACGGCTCCAAAACAAAGCTTTGAACCCTCTACACCAGTATCAAAAACTTCATATATGAGCTCAGCAGAAGCTCCGACTCCATAACCATCATAACTATCTTTAAGGTGTTCTGCGCAATTTTGTATAAATCTGCAATCACGCACATCTCCATAAATATCAAAACATCCTCTGCAATTATAAGAATTTACAATATTATCGCCGGTACAAATGGGTGAGTTTGTTATATTGGCATGTTTTCTTAAAGAATTTTTCTTAATTTCCTCGAATTGTTCACTTGCTTTCTTAAGATTTTCCCTGTTTTCAAGTTTGAATTCTTTTAATTTTTCAAGATATGCGCTTCTACTATATGCTTTATTAAAAATATAGTAATTTTTACTTCGTAAATTAGTACAACCAAAACAGTCTGCACATCCACGACATTCAAATAAAAAAGAAGAATTGTTGCAATTTTCTACGTTTTGCGAATAAGTCACGTTATAACATTTATTTCCTGCTATTACTTCGTAGCAAAGTTCCGAATTAGACAGAACAAATACATCCATAGAATCTTTCACTTTATTTACTCTGGCTGCGTATGAAGTGTTTTCTCCACCCCATGAAGCATGCACTAAGTATCCATTTTTAAATTCTCCAGTGATAAAACTGTAAAAAGAATGGCTTTGAAAAATCATAATCAACCCCGAAAGACATTGGATCCCATTTATCAGACCACCAAAAATCACGCTCGTATACGATCATTCCAGAGTCAGAAGAAAAACCTGATACTACATTTTTACCCGTAGCTATGCATTTGTTGTGGTATAAACTTCTTTCATTTCTCCAAGTAAAACGTCTTTGCATTCTACACTCCGGACAAAAAGTCGGCGGAGGAACTTTTATTTTTTCATAAAACCCAAAATCATCCGATTCTATGGTGAAATTTTTTTTACAATTTTGACATATTTTAGTTTCGTTTTTCATAATTTCAAATTCTTAACTTATCATATATGATATACTAAGGTTGGGCTATATTTTGTTTATATGAGCAGGAATATTTTTAAAATCGGAATCAAGTTTGTCTTTTTCATAATTTCTCTATTCTATAATCCTAACGAATATTAGAATACTTTATAACTAATACACTTCTTGTTGATAACATTTTTCGCAATAGACTATTTCTGGCCGATCGGGGGCGTAGTTAGTAGTTATTTCCTTTTTGCACTTATCACAATTCCGATTCCAGAATTTGTAGGGACCTCGGTGGATAATTCTTTCCTGGTGTCGGCAGTAAAAGCATCTTCTCGGTATTGGAATATTCATTTTTCTATAGAATGATAATTCTTTGGCAACAATCTTATAATTTCTTTTGCAATTAATACATTTTAAAATTTCATCAGCTATAGAATCTTTTACATCTTTAATGTGATCCGGAATATCTTCTGGAGACACTGTTTCCTTCCCTTCCGTTTTCTGTATGTCGTCCTCCCATCGGAAGTCCTGCACAAATGCTTCCTTTTTGGTAAGTGGAAAATTGTCCTGCGCGATAGTTTCATTATAGGCAAATGGAGCAAGTTCTTGTGGCATCATCAGCCCGTATAAATCTTTTTCTTTAAGCTCTTTGATTATATGTTCACGAATTTTTTCATATTCTTTTTTTGTATATTGCCTATTAAGAATACAATACTGCTTGCCTCGAAGCGAATCGCAACCTATTATATTCTTACTATTCCTACAATTAAATGAATATTCTACTTCACTGCTCTGTTCTACGGCATAGGATCCAATCAATCGATTTGAGTAGCCTGTTGATACGACTTCGCATAATAACTCAGATTGAAAACTGAAACCAGTGGATCCTATAGAATCTTTTACTCCCTTACTTGAAAAAATATATTTACAATTGTCCGCCTTAACTATCTCAAAAGAATGATGGACATTATTACACTCAGATAGATATTCACCAGTAGAATTGACATTTTTAAAATTATTGTTTTCGCGTCTTGGAAAATTTAAAGAAAACTTCTCAAATTTTTTTTTGAATTCTTGTGTTTTTTCATAGCTGCCTAAAATTTCCGCTACTTTATTATTGTATTCTTCTGGCGTTATGGGTTCATTTAAAAAATAATGTGTTTTATTATTCAAATTCACACAGCCAAAACAATTCATTATGCCCCTGCAATTTAAAACAAAGCTAGAATCTACTGATCCATTAATATTTTTACTCCAAAGAATGCCAGAAGATTGATGGATGTTTACACATTCATAACAACGTTCATTGTTTACTCCAAAGTAAATATCCACGCAGTCACGGGAATCCCGTATTCCTCTAGAATAAAGAACTTCCTCTGAAGGTCCTGTATTAAAAACCATATAACAATTTTTTAACCCTCCAGCCATATTTACATAATCACTATTTATATTCGGTCCTGAGCCAATACTCCTATATGTAGTTGCCTTGGGTACTAAAAAAAGAAGTTCTTTTAGTTGTTCAAAAAATGAACGATGAAAATCATATTCTTTTGCGTATGAAAATGAATCCCATTTGTCGCTTTGATAACAATCATGGCAGTAAACGATGTATGGAGATTTCGGATTATACATAGAAACAATATTTTTCCCGCAAAGTCCGCATTGGCGCCCAGAGTAAAGTGTTGTTTCGTTTCTAAAAAGTGCTCGCATTTTAAAACGGCAGTCCGGACAGACTCTCGGGTTGGGTACTTCCATTTTTTCGTAAAAACCAAGGTCGTCAGAATCCAAGACAAAAATTTGTTCACACTTCTTGCATTTTTGTTTTACGCTTGGCATTTTTTTATTCTAGAATTTTCCTCAACACATCTTCGGGAACTTCCTTGGTTTTAGAAGTGGGTTCGGCACCGACGTTTTCCGGGGTCGGTGTCCCGACTTCTTCGAACGTCGGGATTTTTTCTGAAATTAGATTCTTTAATTTCTCCATCTCTTCTGGTTTTGCGGCGCGGTCATTACTAGAAATAACTTCTTTTTCTTTGTTTTTCAGAACATCAAGAGATACAGGTGGCGGAGTGGGTGGATTGGTTATATTTTTCAAAACTTCTCTTAATGCCGAATTGTCTCTGGTTCTTTCTTTCGGTTTTTCACTTTTATGGAAAACTTTTCTAATAGCTCCCAGAATTCCCTTTTCATTCGGCATTTCTGCTTTCTTGCTGGGCTCATCTTTCTGTTCAAACTCTATACCCAGGTCTGCTAGTGGCCTATAAAATTCTGTTTCATCTTGTTTAATTTGATGCACTGCTCCAGTCTGCGGTTTTAATTCACCGGATTTAATCTTCGCCACGCATTCCTTGCAATACACGGACCTGCCGAGCTCAGGCTTGAAGGGCACGGTAGTTTCCTTTCCGCAAGACGAACATACCGCCGGAAATTTTTCCAAATGCGAGGATGAAGTTTCATTGTCGTTGCCAAGCGACATTCCGCTCCAATCATTTATCTCCCGCTCCACGACTGCCTTCGGCCGGCAATATAGGGCGCGGGAAGAATTAATAACCTGTTCTTCAATTTTCTTATTATGGGACTGTACCAGAGGCGGCAAAGTTTTCGCAGAGAATGGTCTTGAAGTGATGCCATCTATCATTAACTTTATATAAACTTTATAGTTCGGCAAATTCACTATATCCTGCGGAGTAAATTCCGGGTCAAATTCTTTTTCTAAAAATTCTGCGTCATCTGCGCCTACGCGGAAAACTACCATCGTGCCCACGTTGCCGAAGACTGCATCACGCACGGTCGCATTTTTCTCCGAAACAAGTTGAGCGGTATATTGGTGCGCAATGGTAAGATTCAAGCGGTATTTCCTAGCTTCGGATAAAATGCCGGCGAAAGCATCGGTCACGAAGTTCTGAAATTCGTCCACATACAAATAAAAGTCTTTTCTCTGCTCTTCGGTGATACGCACGCGCTCCATCGCCGCCAGCTGTATCTTAGTAATTATCATTCCACCCAAAAGACTGGAATTGTCCTCGCCGATGCGCCCCTTGGAAACATTTACAAGAAAAATTTTGCCTTCGTTCATTATGTCGAAAACATTTATAGTGCTCTTGGACTGGCCGACAACGTTGCGAATGATAGAGGTGGAGAGAAATTGCCCGACTTTGTTCTGAATTGGCGCAATGGCTTCATTGCGGAATTTATCTTGCCAGGCTTCATACTCGTGCACCCAGAAGGCCTTGATCACCGGATCTTTTAAATTAGAAATTATTTTTTGGCGGTAGTCTTTGTCCACAAGCATTCTTGGGATACCGAGAAGCGTAGTATCCGGAGTATCAAGCAATGCTAAAATTGCATTGTTTAAAATATATTCCATTCTAGCGCTCCAAGCATTCGCCCAGATTTTCGTGAAAATACCCATCAGCCCCGATGCCACCAAATGTTTATATTTCGGGTCAATCAATTCCAAGACATTAAAGCCGACGTGGTAATCGGCGTCAGCCGGATTAAAATAAATAACGTCTTTCAAGCGGTGGGGCGGAATGGCGGAGAGAACGCTTTCTATAAGTTCGCCGTGCGGGTCCACTACGCAGACTCCATCCCCGTTGAAAATATTCTGGATAATCATATTGAACAAGAGCACCGACTTACCGGTACCGGACTTTCCGAGAACGTAAACATGCTGACGTCTATCTTTGCGCTTGATGCCGAAGAGTTGATTTCTGTCTCTGTAAGTAGAAAGGCCGAGATATGTGAGCTCTTTGTTTATAGGTATATCAGATAATTCCATCCATATATTATATAACAAAAATACAAAATTAAAAGCCTTATTATTCCAACTGCTCTATAGCCTTAATATTATTTTATTCAATTAAATTTTTGGTTTCTTTGGCAGAATCAATAGGACTTAAACCGCTATTTATCCCCTACTCTCCAGTATTTGTATTGTTTGTATTAGTGTCGGTACTACTTCCCAAAAACGAAGTCATCCTTCGTTTAAATCTTTGTTAATTTTCATTTTTATATAATAGTCTCCCGACTAGCAAGGACAGTCCTTGCTAGTTATTTTATAATTAATAATATTATTTAGCTTCCTCTTCTGGTTTATCGTCGTCTTTGGTTTCTTTGAAGTCGGCGTCTTTGACGTTGTTTTCCTCTTTGGGAGCTTCGCCTTCTTTTGGGGCTTCGGTAGAAGCTTTGGATATTGCCTCCCCTATTTTAGACATTTCGCTTGAGAGTTCTTCAGAAGTTTTCTTAATAACTTCCATGTCGGTGCCGTCTTTCACTCCGCGAAGCGCGGTGATTTTCGCATTCACGCTATCTTTTATATCCGCAGGAATCTTCGCTTCATTATCCTTGATAGCTTTCTCGGCAGTATAGATAATCATCTCGGAAGTATTCTTTACATCCACTATTTCCTTTTTCTTTTTATCTTCCTCGGCGTGGAGCTCGGCATCCGCTTGCATTTTCTTTATCTCCTCTTCTTTGAGCCCAGAACTTGCTTCTATCTTGATGGATTGGGTCTTGCTTGTCGCTTTATCAACGGCTTTCACATTCAATATGCCATTCGCATCCACGTCAAAGGTGACTTCAATCTGTGGCATCCCGCGCGGAGCCGGAGGCACGCCGTCTAGAATAAATCGGCCGAGAGATTTGTTGTCCGAAGCCATCGGGCGCTCGCCTTGCACTATGTGGATTTCCACTGAAGTCTGATTATCCGCCGCAGTCGAGAATACTTGCGACTTACTTGAAGGAATGGTTGTATTCCTTTCAATCAATTTGGTAGCCACTCCTCCAAGAGTTTCAATGCCTAGAGAAAGCGGTATCACATCAAGCAATAATACATCCCGCACGTCCCCCGCCAGCACGCCTGCCTGTACCGCAGCGCCCAGCGCCACGACTTCGTCAGGGTTGATGGACATATTCGGAGTTTTGCCGAAAAGATTTTTCACTGCATCCACGATAGCCGGCATTCTGGTCTGTCCACCGACCATTATAATCTCATTTATTTCATCCATTTTAAACGGCGAAGCGGAAATGGCTCTTTTTGTTATTTCAATTGAGCGATCCACTAAATCTTTCGCCAGAGATTCAAGCGTGGCGCGAGACATCTTAAAAAGTAAGTGCTTCGGACCCGAAGAGTCAGAAGTGATGAACGGAATGTTTATTTCGGATTCCATGGTGGTAGAGAGTTCATGCTTGGCCTTTTCTGCCGCTTCTCTTAGTCTCTGGTGGGCAAGTGGATCTTTGGTTACATCGATACCGGACTCCTTTTTATACTCCTCGGCAATCCAGTGAATAATTCGGCGGTCAATGTCTCCTCCTCCCATATGGCTGTCGCCATCGGTAGACTTCACTTCTATAACATCATCGCCGATTTCCAACACCGACACATCGAATGTTCCGCCACCGAAGTCGTATACTACTATCTTTTCATTTTTCTTTTTATTAAATCCGTAAGCAAGCGCGGCGGCTGTTGGCTCGTTGATGATACGTTTCACATCAAGTCCAGCGATAGCCCCCGCGTCTTTGGTTGCTTTTCTTTG
>MFUU01000014.1:31562-31922 GCA_001785805.1 Candidatus Nomurabacteria bacterium RIFCSPLOWO2_01_FULL_39_17 | reverse complement strand
TTTTTCTAAAAGCATGTTTATTTCAATATTTAAAATTTCCGAAATTTTTTTCAATATTTTTTCAGCATCAATTTTCTGCTCTAGTAAAGTTTTCTGCCATAGAACTATGCCCAGTAATCGTTTTTCAATATAATCCTTTCTAAATACTTGGCTTGGAACGACTTTTTCTTCTGCTATTTGCTCAAATTTCAATTCTTGTTCAACCTTTTTTAAATCATCTTTTAGGGCTTCTTCGGGAATACCTGTAGTATCGGATATTTTTTTTAAAAAATGCATCTTTTCTATAGAGCTTTCAACTACGTTCACATAGGGTAATATTTTTTCTTTTATTTCTCTGCCAATTCTACGATTGTCATTGAT
>MFUU01000014.1:29673-31543 GCA_001785805.1 Candidatus Nomurabacteria bacterium RIFCSPLOWO2_01_FULL_39_17 | reverse complement strand
CATAGGGTAATATTTTTTCTTTTATTTCTCTGCCAATTCTACGATTGTCATTGATCCCATTTTCTAATATTTTATCCAGGAAAAATTCTATCAAGTGTTTAGAGTTCTTAATCGCCTTCTTCCAGGCTGGAACTCCTGATTTTGAAATTAAGTCTGCCGGATCAACACTCGGAGGTAATGCCGCTACTTTAACATCCATGCCCAGAGACAAAGCAATTTTACCCGCTCTGGTGGAGGCATTAAATCCGGCTTTATCTCCGTCAAAAGCAAGAACAATGTTTTCGGAAAGGCGTCGCACCAAGCCTAAATTAGAAATAACATTTTCTCGAGAGATGGTGGAGTCGGACAATGCCGTACCGGAGGAAGCAACAGTGTTTTTGTATCCTGCTTGATGTGATAATATCAAGTCCATTTGGCCTTCCACTAAAATAGAAAAATTATTTTTGCGAATTGATTCTTTAGCTCTGTCCAGTCCATACAGCACCGAGGATTTGCTGAAAATTGGCGTATCGGGACTGTTTAAATATTTGGCTGATTTGCCATCGTCTACAAAAATTCTGCCGGAAAAAGCAATAACTCGGCCACTTGAGTCGGAAATAGGAAATATTATCCGTCCGCGAAATCTGTCATAGAAACCCTGCCTACCGACAGGCAGGTCCTTCTCTGTTTTTTTAATTAATCCGGCTTTTTCTAATTCAAATTCTTTCCAATTCTTGGCAATAAGATAAGAATATAATCCTCGCCAATCCAATTTTGCAAATCCGATTCTAAAATCTTTTATGGTTCCAATGCTAAGCCCCCTGGTTTTAAGATATTTCAAAATTTCTTCATTCTCTTCCAGATTTTTCACAAAATATGAAGTCGCGTCTTCCATTATTTTATATAATTTTTCTTTTTCACTTTCCATTTCCGGATTAAAATTTTGAAGCGAAACTCCGGCCCTGCCAGCTAAAAGTTTTAGAGCGCCCTTAAAGTCAAGACCTTCAAATTCTTCTATAAAAGTGAAGATGTCCCCTTTGGCGGCACAACCAAAACAATAATAACTGCCACGAGAAGGAGAAACAAAAAAAGAGGGCGTTTTTTCATTATGAAAAGGGCATCGAGCTTTTAAATTTGCACCCGATTTTTCTAACTTTATGTAAGAAGAGACCACTTCTTCAATTGACAGTCTCTCCTTTATTTTTTGAACGGGAGAGTTCATAAATATTATTCTTTGATAATATCGGGTAATGCTGCTTTTTCAGTAAAACCGGTTCCTGCCGGAATCAAGCGTCCAATTATAACATTCTCCTTCAATCCCCTTAAGAAATCAACTCCGCCCTTGATTGCATTTTCAATAAGAACTCGATTAGTATTTTGGAACGAAGCTGCCGAAAGCCAGCTTTTAGTGCGAAGTGATACTTCGGTAATGCCGAGAACGACTGTTTCGGCTTTCGCTTCCCTCCCGTCCAAATTCTTCACCCTTATATTCTCTTCAATAAATGCAATATTCTCCACGATATCGCCAATGGAAAAATTTGTTTCGCCTGCGTCTTTTATTTTTCTACGCGAAAACATCTGACGGATAATTATTTCCGTATGTTTCCTGGAGATTGAAGCGCTTTGGAGTTCGTAAACTTTATTTATTTCACGAATAATGTATTCCTCTACCAATTCTTTGCCGCCAAATTTAAAGATCTCGGTAATATCAGCCGAACCATCAGTCAGAAGCTCGCCCTTGGTAACTTTGCTGCCCACTTTTACAATTGGCACTCTATGAAATGAGGCAATATATTCTATTTCATTCGATTTACCATCAACTTTAGTGTCAGAGAGTACTTTTATTATTTTTTCTCCTTCTTTTTCTTTTATTTCAATAACTTCTCCGTCG
>MFUU01000014.1:0-29666 GCA_001785805.1 Candidatus Nomurabacteria bacterium RIFCSPLOWO2_01_FULL_39_17 | reverse complement strand
ATTCTACGTTCAAATATTTCTTCAATACGGGGCAACCCGGTGGTAATATCAGTACCAGCAACGCCTCCGGCATGGAAAGTGCGAAGGGTAAGTTGTGTACCCGGCTCGCCGATAGCTTGAGCGGCAATGATGCCTACCGCTTCCCCCAAGTCAACTAAATGATTTCTGCCCAAATCCAGCCCATAACACATAACACAAATACCGTGGACCGTTTTGCATGTAAGCGGAGAGCGGACAAATACTTCCGAGAAACCGGCTTTTTCAATAACGTGAGCTTCTTCCTTAGTAATTAAGAAACCTCTCTTGTAAACAATATTTTTATCTTTGAGATCTCCCGCTAATACACGTCCACGAATATTTTTCGAAAGTGAAATTTCAATTCCAGAAATATTTTCTTTACTTACAATTTTACCCTCTCTGGTGCCACAATCTTTTTCGGTAATTACCACATCTTGCGCAACATCTACTAATCTACGAGTCAGATATCCGGCTTTTGCGGTATTAAGAGCGGTATCGGAAGCGCCCTTGCGAGCACCGTGAGTAGTAACGAAATATTCAATTGGAGAAAGCCCTTCGTGATAAGAAGGAATAATCGGGAATTCCAATGTTTGACCTTGATTGTTTTGAATTAAGCCTTTCATTCCCGTCATTTGCACCAAAGAAGTCATAGTGCCTCTTGCTCCGGAAGTAAACAAGTCGTAAGTGGAACCGTTTTTTGGAAGAGTATTGGGTAAAATTTTTTCCAATTCTTTTTTGGCATGGGTCCAAATTTCAATAACTTTCTGATATTTTTCTTCTTCAGAAAGAAGGCCTTCTTTCCACTGAGAAACAACTTCGTCCTCTGATTTTCGTCCACGTTTCACAATATTTTCTTTTTCAACAGGAACCTTAACATTATCTAATCCCCAGGTGGTGCCGGAAATAGTTGAGTACTTAAAACCAAATGCCTTAATTTTATCCAAAATTGGAGGAGTCTCATCTACTCCGTAGTGCATTATAAGTTCATCCACAAGAGCCGACAATCTCTTTTGATTCATTTCGTCATTCACATAAGCAAAGTCGTTGGGCAATATACTATTGAACAACAATTTACCAACGGATGTTTCAAAAAGTCTTCCATTAAATCTCTTGTACTTTGGCGTATCGGTTGCAAGGACTTTTATTTTGGCGGAGAGTGATACTATGCCATATTCATATGCGGTTATAGCAGTATTTGGATTGGAAAAGTGTTTGCCTTCGCCCAATTCTCCATCAACAAATTTTGTCATCCAATAGGAACCGAGTACCATATCCTTAGAGGGGTGCACTATCGGATCACCGTTCTGTGGTTTTAGTAAGTTTTTATTGGCAGCCATTAATTCTTTAGCCTCCAGTTGCGCTTCTCCCAAAAGTGGAACGTAAACAGCCATCTGGTCTCCGTCGAAGTCGGCATTAAAAGCCTGGCACACTAATGGGTGCACCTGAATGGCGTTTCCTTCTATTAAAATTGGGTTAAAGGCTTGAATACCTAAACGATGCAGGGTGGGGGCGCGGTTTAGAAGCACATATTTTCCCTGTATAACCTCATCAAGCATGGCCCAAACTTCCGGAGTTCGTTCTTCTATGAGCTTATTTGCTCCGCGAATATTGAAGGCAAGTTCCGCTTGCAGTATTTTTGATATGACAAAGGGTCGGAATAATTCAAGCGCCATATGTTTCGGCAATCCGCATTGGTTTAATTTAAGCTGGGGTCCGACAACGATTACCGAACGGCCTGAATAATCTACGCGTTTTCCAAGCAGATTTTGGCGGAAAAGACCCTGTTTTGATTTTAAATTATCCGATAGGGATTTAAGCGGACGCTTTTGAGACTGGCTCATGGCAGCGCTCTCATTTTGCTTGGCAATAGAGTTATCAATTAATGCATCTACTGCTTCTTGAATAATTCTTTTTTCATTTCTTAAAATTACATCCGGGGCATTAATTTCTTTTAATTTCTTTAAACGATTGTTTCGGTTAATAACTCGGCGATAGAGATCATTCAAGTCCGAAGTCGCATGTCTGCCACCGTCAAGTGCCACCATTGGACGAAGTACCGGCGGAATAACCGGAATAATGGTCAAGAACATCCATTCTGGCCGAATAGAGGCATAAAGCATTGCGCGAATAAGAGAAAGTCTTTTTTGTAATTTCTCTTTTTCGGCCACGCCGGCTTTTTCAAGCATAACTTCAGTAAGAGTTTTTAACTTGTTCAAGTCCAGGTTTTTAAAAATAGAATATATGGCTTCAGCGCCGATGTTGGCCTCAAAACAAATTCCGTATTTCAAAGAAAAGTGATGGAAGGAAATTTCATTTAGGACTTTGCCTTCGTAAATTTCCCCAATTTCTTTTTTGGTGCTGGAAAGTAAATTCTTCAGCTTTTCGCGAGTATCATCGTCCGTTGCATTTTTTAGTTTCGCTTTGAATTCTTTATCAAGGCCAGAAATGATGGTTTCTTTTTCATCTTCATGAACTTTAGTAATTATATATCCGGCAAAATATATTACCTTCTCGAGATCAGATACGGAAATATTAAGCAGAATACTCATGCGTGAGGGCACTCCGCGCAAGAACCAAATATGAGAAACCGGGGTTGAAAGTTCGATATGACCCATGCGCTCTCGGCGAACGATGGAACGAGTAACTTCCACTCCGCACTTCTCGCAGATAATGTCCTTATAGCGAATTCGGCGGTATTTACCGCAATAACATTCATAGTCTTTTTCCGGACCAAATATTTTTTCATCAAAAAGACCTCCGCGTTCGCTTCTTCCGGTACGATAATTTATCGTTTCCGGTTTGGTAACTTCTCCAAAAGACCATTCTTTGATCTGCTCAGGTGAAGCAAGTTTAAGCGTTATGTGGTCAAATTCAGTTGTATTAAGAGTTTTCATATTTTTTTAGATTAATGTCAAGGGCAAGTCCTCGCAGATAATTTAGAAGCACATTAAATGATGCCGGGGAATTGGGCGACTTTATTGTTTCATTTTTAATAATTGAATCAAAAGTCTGTGAACGACCCAAAATATCATCAGACTTAATGGTAAGCATTTCGCGCAGTGTATAAGCCGCGCCGTATCCTTCAAGCGCCCACACTTCCATTTCTCCGAATCTTTGACCCCCGCCTTGAGCCTTTCCACCCAAGGGCTGTTGAGTAATTAAAGAGTAAGGTCCGATGGAGCGCATATGAATCTTGTCTTCCACCATATGGTGAAGCTTTAAAATATACATATAACCCACGGCCACATCCTGTTTAAAAGCCTCTCCTGTGCGTCCATCGAAAAGTTGCAATTTGCCATTTTCGGGAAGCCCGGCTTTTACTAATTCTTCTTTTATTTCTTCGTGTTTCGCTCCCAAGAATGGAGGAACAATGGCTTGATAACCTAATGTATTTGCCGCCATTCCAAGGTGCATTTCTAAAATTTGTCCCAAGTTCATACGAGAAGGCACGCCTAGGGGTGAAAGTATTATGTCAACAGAAGTTCCATCGGTCGTATAAGGCATATCCTCTTCCGGAAGAATCATAGAGATAACTCCCTTGTTTCCATGGCGCCCCGAGAGTTTATCGCCGACAGATATATTTCTGATTTGTGCGACTTCAATAACAATTTTTTTAATGATACCAGCCTCAAGGGTGTGTCCTAAATCGCGGGAGAAAATTTTTACACCAATTACTCTTCCGCGTTTGCCGTGTTCCATTCGCAGTGATGTATCTTTAACATCGCGTGCCTTTTCGGCAAAAATAGAGCGGAGCAGTCTCTCTTCGGGCGTTAATTCGGTCTCGCCTTTTGGAGTAATCTTGCCGATTAGAATATCGTTCTCCCTGACTTCCGCTCCTATGCGCACAATGCCGTCTTCATCCAGATCTTTGAGTTTTAATTCACCGACGTTTGGTATATCGCGAGTGGTAATTTCTGGACCAAGTTTTGTATCGCGCACTACACAAACAAACTCTTCCACATACACAGAAGTAAATTTACTATTTTTTACAATACGTTCAGAAACTACTATTGCGTCCTCATAGTTTGATCCGAACCAAGATAAAAATGCGACAAAAATGTTTTGGCCAAGTGAAATCTGTCCGTCTACAGTACTAGAAGTGTCGGCCAAAATATCTCCTTTTTTAATTTTTTGACCCAAATTCACTGCCGGACGTTGATGAAAGACGGAAAAATTATTATTTCTCAAAAAATTAACAAGGCTGTAAGTTAATTCTTTCTTTCCCTTAACTACTATTTTTTTCGCATCCAAATAAGAAATTACACCATCTTCCAGCGCTATTACCAATCTGCCAGAATCTCGTGAGGCCAATTCTTCAACGCCGGTTGCCACAAACGGCGCTTCGGGTAAAACGCAGGGCACAGCCTGTTTTTGCATATTGCTTCCCATCAGTGCGCGATTAGCATCATTGTGTTCCAGGAAAGGAATCATCGAGGTGGCGATAGA
Organism: Candidatus Nomurabacteria bacterium RIFCSPLOWO2_01_FULL_39_17; assembly: GCA_001785805.1. Taxonomy (GTDB): domain Bacteria; phylum Patescibacteriota; class Minisyncoccia; order Phycocordibacterales; family UBA9973; genus UBA9973. The sequence continues at coordinate 25,202 of MFUU01000014.1, read as the reverse complement.
GAATCCCTGATTAGCGGCGACATCGATAAAATCCACTTCGTCGCGAGAGATTATGCCGGGTTCTGTCTTAACTCTGGCTGCCACTTTTTCTTCGCTTATTTTCCCATTTCCGTCATAAGGAATGCCGGAATGGGCAATGTTGTATTTTTCTTCTTCTAATGCATTTAAGTAAATTATCTCTCCGGTGATTTTCGCATTTTTAACTTTTATATAAGGTGTCTCGATAATTCCGAAATCGTTTATTTTTGCATAGGTAGCAAGATGTAGAATAAGACCAATGTTTGGCCCTTCTGGAGTATGGATCGGGCATACTCGTCCGTAGTGTGACGGGTGCACATCACGTACTTCAAGTCCTGCGCGCTCACGAGTGAGTCCACCGGGCCCCAATGCCGAGAGGGTGCGCAAATGCTCTATTTCGTTTAGAACATTTTCTTGCGCCATAAATTGGGAAAGCTGGTTGGTAGTAAAGAATTCTTTAATGCGGGCTTGAAGCGGGCGCTGATTGATAATCTGTATGGGCATAGCCGTATCAACATCAATGATGGACATGCGGTCTTGAATATTTCTTTTAATCTGCATCATGCCAGTGCGTACTTTCTGTTGAAGAATTTCTCCAACGAAACGCACTCTTCTCTGCCCTAAATGGTCTATATCATCGGATTTTGCGCCGGGAGTATTGTTGAGCAGGGCAATATGTGCAATGACTGTCATTAAATCTTCTTTAGAAATTGTTCGGCGGGCAAGCTCGGCCTCGGTCATTTCTTTTTCAAAGCGTTTATTAAATCTGAAACGTCCTACCGGGGACAGATCGTAACGCTCTTCGGTAAAAAGAGAGTCAATAAATTCCTTCGCATTATCGGCAGTCGCCATATCTCCATCTCGGAGGCGCTTGTAAATTTCAATATAGGCACCATTTAAATTTTTTGCCGTATCTTTGGTCAGGCACATTTTAATGGATTCTGTCGCTGAAGGGTGCTTATCAAATATCTTAAGAATCATTTCATCACTTGTATAACCCATAGCCCGAAGAAGTGTAGTAGCGGAAAATTTTCTTTTCTTGTCTATTCTGATGTAGATTGTGCCGTCCGCTTCAGATTCAAGTTCAATCCAGACTCCGCGGGCCGGAATAATTTTTGCGCCAAAACATTTTTTCCCTTTGTTTTCAGACTCGGTGAAGAAAACTCCGAAGCTTCTTGCCAGCTGTGGCACTATTACCCTCTCTACGCCGTTGATTATGAAAGTTCCATGCGTGGTCATTCGGGGAAGTTCCGACATAAAAATTTCCTGTTCTTTCACGGTGCCTAGAATTTTGTTCGTTAACTTCACTCGCGCCTTCAGCAATCCCTGATATGAGAGCTTGTTTATCTTTGAATAATTCTCATCAAACTTTGGCTCTCCTAAAGAGAAAGAGGAGAACTCAAGCTGAAATTTTTTATTGGAGTAATCGGAAATCGGAGAGAATTCCTTAAAAACTTCCTTAATACCCGTCTCTACCAACCACTTAAAACTCTTGACCTGGGCTTCAATCAAATTTGGAAATTCTATGAGAGGTTTTTTGTATCTGCCAAAATATTTCTTCGGACGCACGATGTCTTTTTGCATATTTTGATTAAATCAATAAAGCAAAAAATCAAAGAAAAACAAGGGAAAAATGCTTTTCTTTAGCTTTTTATTTATTTAGATATTATGATTAAGTAAACCTTAAAATGATTGCATCCGAAACTCAATCAATGAATCCCTTATAGTATACTTATCCACAGCTTTTTGTCAAATGTTGGTGTGAATAAAAAGTGCTAATATATAAGTAATGCCAGAAAAATTTATACCAGAAGATGCTATGCCCAGAGAACATCGAGATATGGCTAAAAAGCTTGCTGAAAGCCATGGGCAAGAAGGCGGACATACTATTCCCTCTGTAAAGAAAAGAAAAATGTTTGGGCTGCGAAAAACAACTTTCGCAGAAAAACAAAATTGGGCTGGACAAAATTTATGGACTGATGCAATTTTGGGAAAATTAAAATCTCGGCGTTTTAAAGCCTCTCCGACAGACCAAAAAGAAAAGTCTGCTATAGAAAAAGTTGCTAATGCAACTGAATGGGCTGATGAAAAAATTGAAGATGAGGGAGAAGAAGAAAAGATGGGGGAAGATAGGGAGGAGGAAGTAGAACCCGAAGAAGATAAGACTCCGGGAGGATTTTTGGAGACAGATACAGAAAAACAACAGGGAGATAAAATTACGGAAGTTTTTAAGTTGGCTGGTTTTGAGGAAATTAATAAATTAACAAAAAGGCTTTGGGCTAAAAGAAATAAACTGGGGTTGGATTTGAAGGATTGGGAACCATATAAAAAAGAAAGCAAAGAAGATATTAATAAAGAAATTACCAAAGTCAAAGAAGAAGAAGAAATAATCGGAAGAGTTGTTGACTTGGTGGCAGGTAGATTGGGTGAAAGCGAATTTGATCTGGCAAAAAAAATTAAACGTTATATTAATATAATAATTGAAATCATGTTTGAAAGAATGAGTGTTTCTGCTGAATCAAAAAACAGACATCAGCTTGATGTCCTTGATGATGAAATAAATGATATGCGAGAACTAATTGCCGCTTTAATACGAGACCACAGCAGAAAAAAGAACGATTAACAAACGATACGGTAAATTACCTCCTCTTCCATTCATTTATTTTTGCATGGTGGCCGGAAAGTAGAACTTTCGGGACTTTGTATTTTTTGCCCTTATATTTTAAAACTTCCGGACGGGTATATTGCGGATATTCCAAGCCATTCTCCCCTACTTTGCCATCCTTTTCTTTTTTTAATAATAAATTCCAATATGATTCTTCCTTTAAGGATTCCATGCGAATCGCCCCGGGCAGGAGTCTAGACACCGCAGACAGGGCGACCATCGTCGCGACATCGCCATCGGTTAATACGTACGGACCAATAGAAATTTCCTCGGCTTTGAGCGCTTTTTTCACTCTCTCGTCAATCCCCTCATAGCGACCAGTGATAAAAATAATTTCTTCATATTTATTTGCCCAGTCGTAAGCGATTTTTTGATTGAAAAATTTCCCCTTGGCTGAAAATATAACAATTTTCTTTTTTTTACTTTTTAGGTTTTTTTCAATTTTCGTAAACGCTTTTAGAATTGGTTCTGCTTGAAGCACCATGCCGGCGCCACCGCCGTATGGCTTGCCATCCACCGGTTTGTAATTGCTTTTACTGCCTGCCACAAAGTCTCTGGGGTTATAAAATTTTATATTCACTATTTTATTTTTTATCGCCCGCCCTAAAATAGACTCATTTATATACGAATCGAAAATATTTGGGAAAATTGTAATTATATGAAAATTCATAAATTAAGTATAACAAAAATCCCCCTTACAGGGGATTTTCTTATATTCCTTTCAAGTCTTCCATCGCTTGGTCTACGGTCTTAAGCGTTGGAGCAGAGTTCATAGGTCTTTCTACTCTCTCTGGCCTTACTCCTCCCTCTGGCTCGTTTATCTTCAAATTCACTCGGGCATTATTTTTCATGCCGATGATTCGGAGAAGTGTGCGAATGGCTTTCGCAGTGTTGCCCATTCGTCCGATAATCTTGCCCATATCGGCAGGATTCACGGTGAGTGAAATGAGCACACCCATCTCGTCGACAGTCCTGTCGAGTTTCACATCGTTCGGATTATCAACAAGCGCTTTGACTACGTATTCCAGAAATTCCTTATCAGCTTCTTGCATATATTTCAGAAATTTTATTTTTTCCACCAAAGGCGGATCAGCCTCTGGCTGAAACTTATAATAGTGCAGTAATTACGACATAACTGCTATCCTGATATTATACAGAATTATTTTTTAGCTTTCAACCCCGTCGCTCGCGAGCGACGGGGTCAACTTTTTATTTCTTTGCCTTTAATTCTTTTCTCTTTTTGGTTGGCTTTTTTTTCGGCAAAACATTTACTTTCTTGCCTTCAATTACCTTTCGGTGTACTAGGAAATTATGTATTGTGTCGGAGAGTTTTGCGCCCTTTGAGAGCCAATATTTTATCCTTTCGGTATTGAAATTAGTTACTCCAGCTTTCGGGTTATAGATGCCGACAATTTCGAGAAATTTTCCGCTTTTGGTGCTGTTCTTCGAATCGGTCAAAACGACCCTAAACGACGGGTCATTTTTTCTGCCGATTCTTTGCAATCTGATTTTTAACATACGAATGAGTTTAACATAGTTTATTTAAAAAACAACTGGCGCCGCTGCGGCACTTCCGTAGCGGCGCCTTCATACGATGTTTGCTCTCCCTTCTTTTCTTCACCTGGGGCCGAAGTAAGCGAGCGCGACGGATCCGATGATCCCAAGCGCTGCCACTAAGGCGACCAAGAGTAGTGGATGCTTCCAGAAGGGACTCTCCGCTTGGGGCGGAGGCTGGGGCTGATTGAGTCCCAGACCAAACCTTCTGTTGGTCATCTTCAATCACCCCCTTTGTGTGTTGAAGACATTCCCCACTCCACAATCTATAAAAAGTATAGCATACATGAGCCGTGTAGTCAAGTTAGAAATTCTATGTTATATTGAGAGTAATGAAACACAAAACACATCACAGAGAGCTTAAAACTTTAACTGGAATTATTTCGATTTCTTCTAAGGGCATCGGTTATGTCGCAACTACATTAAAAGAGGACCCGGAAATTGCCAGACAGCACTTAAACACAGCGTTGCACGGCGATATGGTAGAAATAATCCTTCATCCAAAGAGCCACCGAAGGCAAACCGGAGAAGTTGTAAAAATAATCTCACGTGCCAAAAATTCTTTCGCGGGAGTTTTAGAGAAAGAACACGGTATGTTTTTTTTAAGACCGGACGATACGAAAATGTATACGGATATTTTAATTCCGGAGAGGAATTTGTCCGGCGCAAAAATAGGGCAGAAAGTTTTTGCCGAATTGTTTTCCTGGAAAGACGCGCGTAAGGCGCCGGAGGGAAAAATCATTAAAATTTTCGGTCGACCTGGCGATAATGACGTGGAAATGCAGGCTATCGCACTTGAGAAAGGTTTCGATTCAAAATTCCCCAGAAAAGTCGAGGAGGAAGCTAGAAGAATATCCGCCCAAGGCGGATCCGCCTCTGGCGGAAAAAAAGAAGATTATGCCGGCCGCAGAGATTTCAGAAATACTCTCACCTTTACCATTGACCCTTCAGATGCTAAAGATTTTGATGACGCGCTGTCATTTAGAAAAATTGCACTCAAAGAAACAAACGAAGAAGAATATGAAATAGGCATTCATATAGCCGATGTGTCGCATTATGTAAAGATTGGTTCCGAACTTGATCATGAAGCGAAAGAACGCGGAACTTCCGTATATCTGGTGGATAGGACAATACCGATGTTACCTGAAATACTTTCTAATGACTTATGTTCGCTAGTCCCACACAAGGATCGCTTCACTATGAGCGCAGTTTTTATAATAGACAAGAATGCAAAAATAAAAGAAGGGTGGTATGGGCGCACAGTTATACACTCAAAGAAAAGATTCACCTACGAAGAAGCGGAAAAAAGCATCAAGCATGCCCAGTCTCCCTTACATAAAGAACTCTCTATTTTAAACAATCTGGCGAAAAAGTTAACCAAAGAACGCTTCTCTCGAGGAGCAATATCTCTAGACCAAGAAGAGGTAAAATTCGTACTTGATAATAAAGGAGTCCCAATAAAGGTAATAAAGAAAGAACAGGGCGATTCAAATAAATTAATCGAGGAATTTATGCTTTTGGCGAACAAAAAAGTGGCGGAAACAATTTCTAAATATGTTAAAAAGGAAGGTGTTTTCGTTTATAGGGTGCATGACTTGCCGGGAAAAGAAAAGATGGAGGATTTGGCGTTTTTCTTGCGAAGTTTGGGATACCGTGTGTCTTTGAAAGACGGAGTCATACCTAACCATGAGATAAATAACATTTTGAATAGTCTGTCTGGTAAAAATGAGAAGAATACGGTGCATCGAGCGGTGATACGCTCAATGGCGAAAGCGATTTATTCTACAAAAAACATTGGACACTATGGGTTGGCTTTCGAGTATTATACTCATTTTACTTCCCCCATTAGGCGTTATCCAGACATTCTCGTGCACCGATTTCTCTCGGACTATGTTTCAAATAAAAAAATCAATAAAGAAAAATTGCAGGAGAAAATAAAAGAATACGAAATAATCTCGCGAATTGCCAGCGAACAGGAAAAACGAGCTTCAGATGCTGAGCGTTCTTCTATAAAATACAAACAAGTAGAATATATGTCTTCGCGCGTTGGATCTAACTTCACTGGAGTTATTAGCGGAATAAAAGAATGGGGCATTTATGTGGAAGAAAAAGAGACAAAATGCGAGGGCTTAGTGCGGATAGGAAATTTAGGCGATGACTTTTATATTTTTAATGAAAAAAAGCTTGAACTTATGGGCCAAAAACACAAGAAAAGATATCGCCTTGGTGATGTGATAAAAATAAAAGTTAAAGCGGTGGATTTGGAAAGAAAAACCATAGATTACACGCTAGTATAATGGACAATAATAATCAGAAAAAAGCAGAGTTCCTGTGCTTGGTAATTATTACCATCATTATTTCATTTTTCATCGTAAAAAATATAAATTACGAAAAATTTCAACAAGTCGACGGCATGGCGGAAACAATAAATGCTTTTGCGTTGGAAGAAACACCAAAATATTTTTACTTCACAAAAGATACAAACAAGAAACCGACGGTTTTAGCGGGATCTTACATAGTAGGCGATGCGACAACCAATGAAATTATTTTGACAAAAAACCAAGATGATAAATTTCCTATTGCTTCTATCACCAAGCTTATGACCGCCATAATTTCTAAAGAAAATCAAAATCCGGAAAAATTAATACAAATATCAAAAAAAGTTCTGGCAACTGAGGGGAAAAATGGCAATCTTCTTTTAAATGAAAAAATTAAAATCAGCGATATTTTATATCCCCTGCTACTTGAATCCAGCAATGATGCCGCTGAGGCGCTGGCTCTGCACTATGGCCGGGATATTTTTATAGAAAAAATGAACGAAAAAGCGAAAGACCTAGACATGGACAGAACTTTTTTTGAAGATCCTAGCGGACTTTCCCCTAATAACAAATCCACTGCGCTGGATTTGTTTAAGTTAGCAAAATATATAAAAGAACAGCATCCCGATTTGTTTAAAATCACCACCAACCAAAGCTACAAAAAAGAAGACCGTGTTTGGTCCAGTAATAATCAGTTCTTGCATACAGACGGCTACATTGGCGGGAAAAGTGGATATACTAACGAGTCGAAACAAACAGTAATTTCACTTTTATCTCTTCCTTTGGGAAAATCTGACAACCGAGTAATTGCTATTATACTTCTTCATAGTGAAGATCGAGTCAAGGATATAGAAAATATTTTAAAACACTTAAAGAAAAATGTGTATTACGGCACGGAATTTGACGCATTGGCGAATTGGGTAAAAGAAAAAATAGGAATGACGGAAGTTGATAATTCGGATTTTATTACTTTGGCATTTATCGGAGACATAATGCTTGATCGCGGAATTAAAAACTCGGTAAAAAGAAACTTCGGCGGGGATTATGGGGCATTCCTTGGCAAATTAACAATTCTAAAAAATTATGATATCGTATTCGCAAATTTGGAGGGTACAGCATCGGACAAGGGCGAAGACTTCGGTAATTTATATTCTTTCAGAATGGATCCATCTATTGTTCCGGCGCTTAAAGGCACTGGTATCGATATACTGTCAGTTGCCAACAATCACGTCGGAGACTGGGGTCGCATCGCTTACCTAGATACTTTGTCGCGTTTAAGGGAAAATGAAATTCTGTATACCGGTGGAGGAAATAATTTAGAAGAAGCGAAGCAGCCGGTTATTATTGAAAAATACGGAATGAAAATAGGATTTCTCGGTTTTTCAGACAAGGGGCCGGATTGGATGAAAGCAGATAAAGAAAATGCGGGTATATTGCTTGCAAGTAACCCAGATTTAGACGAAATAATAAAAAATGCATCAGGACAGGTTGATTACCTTGTCGTATCATTTCATTTCGGCGAAGAATATCAAACGAAACACGACAAAAGACAGGAGGAGCTGGCGCACCGGGCGATCGATAACGGCGCGAAAATAGTAATCGGCACTCATCCGCATGTGATAGAAGATATGGAAGTTTATAAAAATAGTTATATCGCTTATTCGCTCGGGAACTTCATCTTCGATCAAGGCTTTTCCGCCAATACTATGCGGGGTATGCTTCTGGGGATAAAATTAAACAAAGATGGAAGCATGTCTGCCATAAGAAACATTATTCAATTAAACAAACTTTTCCAGCCGGATAAAATAATCAAAGGCAAAGAAGAAAAAATAAAATTTTAAATTTAAGAAAACAAGTGAGCGTGGAATAATCCAACAACTCACTTGTGTGTGAATGATGCGTTGTTCTGCACCATCCACACACAAGTGGTGATGTCCAAAAAACGCGAATGCAAGGACAAAGGGCAAAGTGTCAAAAAGACCACAGTTCCCCAAGTCCAGAGTGCTACTTGCTGAAGCGAAGAGCGGGGAAGTCGGAGCGCCAGCTGTAGTCCAGCCAGTCCCAAAACACCACGACCTCGCCACCGTTCTCAATGAGATACGGGACACGCAGGCTGCCGAAGTGGTTCTGCACGACCGAGCCCCACAGGAACACCGCCTTGCCCGCAAACAACTTGCGGAAGACAGCGATGCCCTTGGCTTGAATGGCAAGCCCATCCTGCAAGTTCAGGCAGGTGGCGAGGTTGTCGCCTTTCTGCAAGTGCTTGTAGATGGTGTTGCCCACCACGGAGCCACGCTTCTGGTCGTCGTGGAGCCACTCTTCAACCTGCGAGAGGTCGTATTCAGCGGGTCCCGCGAGTTCCAGTTCGGGGTGCATCAGCTTCTTCATCCAGTCAGGGTAGTTCGGCTTGACGGAGCGGTCCACGCGGACGATGAAGTCCAGCACGGGTTCGGGGACAATGAATCCCCGAGCGACCGCCACGGGTAGCTGATCGAGATTCCCCTCGTAGAAGGCGATCTCATCTTCGGACAGCGTCGTGAAATTCGGCACTGCCTTTAACCCGAGATTGTACGCGCGCTTGATCAAGGGTGTGTCCACTTGGACGTTTCCTTTCTCAAATGTTTGCACTAGAGGACGACGGAGCGTCGCCATAGCTTCCAATACACAACTGTCAAACATCCGATGTTTGACAGTTCACATACTAGAAGCTAGGACGACAAATTGCATTTTCGTAAAATTTTAAAGAGCATAATACTCTTATATTATATCATATTAAATACCTATTTGTCAAGTATTTTTGGGGTGGATTTAAATCCTTATTACATAAGCTTACTTCGCAATTGCCGTAGCTTCGTCGAATTTTACAGAGAGAAGTTTAGAAGCGCCATTACTGCCAATAGTGACTCCATAGAGCACTCCCGCGCGGGACATTGTTTCGCGATTATGGGTGACAACAACAAGCTGGGACTGCTTGGAAAGCTTCTCCAGCATATCGCCGTATTTGCGTGAATTCGCTTCATCAAGCGTAGCATCAGTTTCGTCTAAGACTAAAAATGGCGGAGGATTCACTTGCGACATGGCGAAAAGTAACGCGATAGAAGTAAGCGACCTCTCTCCGCCGGATAGCGCGTGGAGTTCTTTCACCTTTTTATGCGGGAGAGAGACATTAATATCTATTCCCTGCTCTATTTCTTCCTCTTCGCCGTCGAATAATTCTTCTCCGTTTTCATCTAATTCTACTCTCCTTCTTTTTTTCTCTTCTATAATAGAAAGAGAGCCATGCCCTCCGCCGAACATCAGAGAGAAAAATTCCTGAAATTCCACGTTTATTTTCTTTATGCCTTCCTTGAATTCTATATCAATTTTTTCTTTCAAATCGGCAATCAACTTTTGTATTATCTTTAAGCTGGCCGAGAGATCTGCCAACTCTTTCTCTAAAAATTGATCCCGCTCTTTCATCTCTTCAAACTCCTTCATCACTTCTGTACCCCCGGAAGTTCTTGTATCTTCTAATTTTATTTTAATACGTTCAATTTTTTTCCTTTGTTCTTCTTGCGTGTGTCTATCCGAAACTTCTTTTATTTCAAAGTTTTTATAAGCCAGGATTTCTGCGCCGATCAGCACTTCGCCTTCCTTTATTTCGTTTTCAAAGGTTTCAATTTCCCGATTTAGATTATTCTCTTTCAGGGCTATAAGCTCCAAGGCAGAAGAGAGCTCCTGGTGCTTGACTTTAAAGCTAAATTTGTCTTTTTCCTTGTCGCGTAGTGTCTGTATGATTTCTTGAATCTCTTTTCTGAGACTTTCTATTTTCTCTGCAATTTTATTTTCTTCTGCCTCAATTTTTTTTATTTCGGTTAAAACAGTATCTCGAGTATTTTTCAGATTATTAATCTCAACTTCGTATCCTAATTTTTGTTGATTTTCCGATCTCTTGTGAAATTTGTTTAAAATATCTTTGATACGCAGAAGAATCGGTTTAATGTCTGTTGTATTATTTTTATTTAGGGCTTCATCTACCGCAACATTTATATCACCGATAATTGTTTTAACTTCTTCCGGCGATAGTGCTATGACTTCCGCCTTTTCTTCCGCTTGGCGTTCTTCTACCTCTATCATTCCTTCTATCCTTCCCAGCTTTCGTCCTATCTCGCCCTTCGTGGCGCGAATTTCATTACTCTTTCGTTCTGAATTTCTCAGTTCTTCAATTTTTTCATTTTCTTTCTGTGATGTGCCGTCTTCTATTGAAGCAATATGTTGATCGATACTTTTTATTTCTTTGGCAACACTCGTTTTTTCCTTGGCTAAATTATTTCTTTCCAGTTCCAAATAAACACTTTCGTTTTTAAGATATTCTTTATACAAAGACGCGAGTTCTGCCTGCATTTCTTTCGCTTTTTCAAATTTTTCCATTTGTTTTTTCAGGAAATTCAAGTGTGGAGCGTTTTCTCGCCGCAATAGCACAACCTCTTTCATATTATTGTCAGTGCGTTCGAGCTTGCGTTCCGCTTCTTTTATTTTATATTGATATATTTTCAGTCCGAGTGCGTCTTCTATCATTTCTTTTCTTTCTCGGCCGTTTGCGTTTAATATTCTGTCCGCCTCGCCCTGAGAAATAATGTGATGTCCTGAAGAGCCGATACTGACTGACGCCAATAGATTGTGTATGTCTTTCAGCCTAACTTCTCCACCATTTAAAATATATTTATTGAGTCCATCGGCGTATACCTCTCTGCCGATGTTTATCGTATCATAATTTAAATTGACGTTTTCTCCCCCATCATTAGTAAGTTTGAAAATTTTATCAGAATTATTGAAATATATAAAAACACTTGCGTGTGAACTGCGAGATAAGTGTTTAGATCCTTTGAATATGAGATCCAGTCCCAATTTTCCGCGCATTGATTTCATAGATTGCTCCCCAAGAACAAAACGAAACGCTTCCACGACATTTGACTTGCCGGAACCGTTGGGACCCACGATACAAACTATTGGATTAGAAAAATCCAAATTAGTTTTTTGGGAAAAAGATTTAAAACCGTTTATTTCAAGATTCTTTAATCGCATTTATTTAATCAAGCCAATTTTTTGCTTTTAATGCCGCCTCCGCCGCCGCCTGTGCTGCTTCTTGCTTGGACTTGCCTTTACCGGAAGCTATCAAGTCTTCGCCGAATAAAATTCCAACGGTAAAATTTTTCTCATGATCGGGCCCTGATTCGTTCAAAACTTTATAAGATGGGGTAACACCAATGAACTCTTGCGCTTTTTCCTGCACCAGAGATTTTGCATCGCGCCAAAGTTTTTTATTTACAATTTCTTCGGTCTCTGGCAGGAGCGAATTGGTTATAAATTTTTCAGCTGCATTGTATCCCTGGTCTAAATAAACCGCTCCGACATAGGCTTCATAGGTGTTGGCGAGAATGTATTGCCTGGCTTTGCCCGTATCTTTATTTTCTCCCTTAGACAAAAGCAGATAATTATTCATGCCAACTTTAAGAGCAATGTCGGAAATAATAACAGCATTCACCAGAGCACTGCGGAGCGCTGTTAATTCTCCTTCGGTATAATCCGGATATTTTTTATACAAGAAATTGGTGACGATAAGTTCTAACACGGCGTCGCCTAAGAATTCCAGCCGTTCGTTGTGCGAAAAACCGGAATTCTCATTTTCATTGATGTAGGAACGGTGAATAAAAGCTTGTTTGAGCAAGTCTTTGTTTTTAAAAATTATTTTTGTTTTTTTCTCAAAATCTGAAAATTTAATCATTGTTTTGAAATTATCTCAACCGCTTTGCTGATAAGTGGAATAATATCATTATAAATCCGCAGTTCCGGTATTTCAGACAACTGGAACCATCTCGCTCCATCAAGTCCGCCAGAAATTTCAAATTTAAAATCACGATATTCGCTCTCTGCTAAAAAATAAGAAACTTTCTTCAAAGTCTTGCCTTTTTCCGGGTGCGAGGCCACATACTTATTTTCTCCCAAGAATTGTCTTATTTTTATATCTAGGCCGATTTCTTCTTTAATCCGTTTCACGGTACCATCTTCCACACTCTCCCCCTCATCGATATGACCCTTGGATAGGGTCCAATAGCCGAATACATCATGAACAAAGGCGAGATATAATTCTTTATTCTTTCTCGCATAGATTAGGGCTCCGCCGAATTTCTCCACTAACAATTTCGTAGTGTCCACTGGTTCCTTATTTTTCTTTTTTTTGCTTTTTTCGTCCTTGCCGGGTTCTCCTATTTCTTTATATATAGCGCCTAATACGCCGTTAACGAATTTACCCGAATTTTCTCCGCCGAAAGTTTTCGCCAATTCTATTGCTTCATTGATAGCCACTTTAGGTGGCACCTGCACCCTGTCGCCGAAAAGTAATTCAGTGAGACCGATGCGAAGTATGTTGCGGTCAACAATGGAAATTTTATCAATTGGCCAGTCTGGGGCGGCTTTTTCTATGATTTCATCTATTACTATGCGTTTTTTCATTATTTGCTCCGTCAGAGAGAAAACGAAGGTATCCTCTTCAAGTCCGGGAGCGAATTCTTTAAGGTTCCTGGTCAAAGATTCTTTTAGGTTAAAATTTTTAGAATTTTTAAAATCCCATTCAAAAAGCGTCTGCAAAACTATTGATCTGGAAAGGTGCCTATTCGCCATGTATTAGTTCAAAGTTATAAAGTTCATAAAGTTAAAAGAAAATCCAGAACCTTCCCAACTTTACAAACTTTATAACTTTCTACTTTATAAACTAGCTCTTTGCTAGAGCTGTTTTCGCTTTTTTTTGTTTCTTCTCCGCCTTTTTGACCAAATCCAGAACTTTCATCCCGCGATAAAATCCGCAAGATAAGCAGACCGTATGCCCTTTTTTAAGTTCGGTGCAATTTTCACATTTAACGAAATTTTTACCGACAAGCGCGTGGTGACTTCGACGATTCCTCGTATGCGATTTGGTACTTCTCATTCTTATTACCATAATGTGCTTTATAGTAGCATATTAAAAGTGAATTGCAAACTCGTTGTAGGCGTGCTTTTAAAAGAGACTTGCGAGCTCGACGGGGCGAGCACGAGGAATTTTTTAGTAAAAAAATATCCGTGCTCTATAAAAAGTATGCCAAAAAAGAGTTTGTAACCTATTTATTGTGTGATATTATAAAGGCTGATGATAAACGAGGAAAAACTGCATAATTTAAGGCATTCTCTGGCACACCTATTGGCGGCTGCAGTGATAGAACTTTACCCCGACACCAAAAATACTATCGGTCCTACCATTGAAGACGGTTTTTACTATGATTTTGACTTTAAATCCCCCATATCCGACAAAGACCTGCCAAAAATAGAAAAGAAAATGCGGGAAATTTTAAAAACCTGGAAAGAATTTCAGGGCGAAGAAAAAAGCGAAAAAGAAGCAAAAGAACATTTTAAAAAAAACGAATACAAAATAGAGCTAATAAAAGAGATAGAGGGTAAGAAAGAAAAGATTACTTTTTATAAATCAGGTGAATTCGTAGATCTCTGCCGGGGCGGACATCTAGAAAACCCGGCGAAAGATATTTCTCCTGATGCATTCAAGCTCGACCGCGTAGCCGGCGCTTATTGGCGTGGAGACGAGAAAAATAAAATGCTAACAAGAATCTATGGGCTCGCTTTTGAGACAAAAGAAGAATTAGACGCTTATATCAAACAGCAAGAAGAAGCGGAAAAAAGGGACCATAGAAAATTAGGCGCTCTGCTTGATATTTTCGAGTATGACGACGATGTGGGACCGGGTCTTCCTCTTTGGTTGCCGAATGGTGGAATTATTATTGAAGAACTTGAAAAATTAGCCAAGGAAACCGAATTTACAGCTGGTTATGAACGTGTCCGAACTCCCCACATAGCAAAAGAATCAATGTATCTTAAATCAGGACATTTGCCTTACTATAAAGAATCAATGTATCCGCCGATAGAATACGAAGGCGGAAAGTATTATTTAAAAGCGATGAATTGCCCGCATCATCATAAAATTTTTGCTGCTAGGCCAAAAAGTTATCGAGATTTACCGCTTCGCTTAGCTGAATACGGAACTGTATATAGGCACGAGAAGTCGGGCGAGCTTTTTGGATTAATGCGAGTGAGAATGCTCTCAATGAATGATGCTCATATTTATTGCGCCAAAGAACAATTTGTCTCTGAGTTTAAAGCTGTTAATGAAATGTATCTAAAATATTTTAAAATCTTCGGTATCGGAAAGTATGTAATGCGTTTTTCTACTCATGATCCGAAAGAACTCGGGAAAAAATATGTAGATGAGCCGGAATTATGGTTAGAGACTGAAAAAATGGTGCGGGAAGTTCTCATAGAATCCAAAATTCCTTATGTGGAAGTAGCGAACGAAGCCGCCTTTTACGGGCCCAAAATCGATGTGGAGGTTTGGAGCGCCATCGGAAAAGAATTTACCTTAGCTACCAACCAAGTCGATTTCGCCATTCCCAAAAGATTTAATCTTGTCTATACGGACAAAGACGGGAAGCCGCGAACGCCGCTCTGCATTCATCGTGCGCCACTCGGCACTCATGAACGCTTCATAGGATTTTTGATAGAGCACTATGCCGGCAACTTTCCCCTCTGGCTCTCGCCGGTGCAGGTGAAAGTTATACCCGTCCGCATGAATCATAATGAATACGCTAAACAAGTTTTTGAATTATTGAAAGAAAACAACATCCGCGCGGAGTTGGATGATGCTGATGAGAATCTCGGCTCAAAAGTACGCAGTGCCAAAATTAGCAAGATTCCTTACTGGCTTGTAATCGGCGATAAAGAAATCACAAGTGACAAAGTTACCCTCGAATCCCGCGATGCCGGCCAACTCGGCCAGCTATCCAAAGAAGAACTCGTTTCCAAGCTCTTGGAAGAAATTAAAAGTAAAAAATAATTAAGTATAAATCTATGTCCTTGAACTAGTCTCATTAACTTATCATATATGATATACTAACAGAAGGATGCCACATATATCGTCGAAAAAACTTAGAAAAGAACATTTACAAAAACTTTACAATGAGTTTAGTATTGCTCTTGAAAAATCAGCGAAAAAATCGTGGGCTAGATTATTTTTAAATGACTTTTTGACTCGCACGGAGAAAATAATGTTGGCAAAAAGATTTGCAGTTATTTATCTTTTATCGAAAGATCTTCCAGCTTCGTATATTTCTGAATCTCTGTATATGAGCCCAGCAACTATTTCTAGAATGTCTTTAAAATATGGTATTGGAAAATATTCCTCTCTTTTGAAGACCATTAAAAATGAAGAAGAAAATATTTGGAAAATTTTAGAAAAAATTTTGAAAGCAGGATTACCCCCACGCGCTGGGAGAGGAAGGTGGAAATTCTTATATAAGTTATAAAAAAATTACACAAAAACTGTAACCTCTTAACATATCATATATGATAATCTAATAAAGACGAGGAAATACGATTAAAAAAACTAGATATCAATCTCTGCAAGTTTGGCGTTGGATTGAATGAAAGACTTGCGAGGTGGGACTTCGGAGCCCATAAGGATATCGAAGATTTGATTGGCTTCTTCGGCATCGTCAATATTTACCCTTTTGAGCACGCGGTGCGTGGGATTCATTGTTGTTTCCCAGAGCTCTTCCGGATTCATTTCTCCAAGACCCTTGAAGCGTTGAATGTGTATCTTGTTTGATTTAGTTTTTCCTTCGACAGGCTCGGGACCCTCGGCTTCTTCATCGACTGGAATGTCTATTTCAACTGCTTGTATCTCGCTTACTTCCGCACTCTTGCCTACGATTTTCAACTTCTCTTCATCGGTGTAAGCATAAGATACTTCTTTCCCCCTCTTTATTTTATAAAGAGGGGGTTGCGCGATGTAAATATATCCAGCCTCAATGACTTGGCGAAAATATCTGTAGAAAAGAGTAAGCAGTAGCGTGCGGATGTGCGAACCGTCCACGTCGGCATCGGTCGCAATAATTATTTTATGATAGCGCATCTTTTCCAAATCAAAAGTGTCCCCGATGGATGTACCCATGGCAATCACCAGCGCTTTCACTTCTTTAGAGGCGAGCATTTTATCGATGCGCGCGCGTTCAACGTTTAAAATTTTTCCCCGCAGCGGCAGTATTGCTTGCGTTCTTCGGTCTCGGCCTTGTTTGGCGCTACCTCCTGCAGAGTCTCCTTCCACTAGAAATAATTCCGACTCCGAGGCATCTTTGCTCTGGCAATCCGCCAGCTTTCCCGGCAAAGTCATACCCTCCAATGCGCCTTTTCGGAGTACCGAATCTTTGGCCGCTTTCGCCGCCTTGCGGGCTTTAAGGGCTAAAATTGACTTACTTATGATAGTTTTAGCGTCATCTGGGTTCTCCTCCAAGAAGCTTGCGAACGCCTCGCCAAACACCGTTCCCACGGCTCCTTGAGCCTCCATGGAGCCAAGCTTCGCCTTGGTCTGTCCCTCAAACTGTATTTCGCGAAGTTTTACGGAAATGACTGCCGTCAAACCTTCTAGGACATCGTCTCCGGTAAATCCCCCTTCGGATTCTTTCATCATTTCATTTTTCTTGCAGTAAGTGTTGAGCGTCCTGGTGAGCGTAGTTTTGAAGCCAGTCACATGCGTTCCGCCCTCAGCGGTGAAAATATTGTTAGCAAAAGGAAATATTCGATCCATTATGTCATCCACGTATTGGAGGGCAATTTCTATTCCCACTCCATCGAGTTCTTTTTCAATATAAAAAATATTATTATGAAGCGCTTTCTGAAATTTATTATAATATTTCACCAGTGAAATTAATCCGCCCTCGAAATAAAAAGACACGGATGGAAGTTCGAGCTCTAAATCACGGAAATAAAACACATCGGATTCATCGAGACCTTTCGTGTTGTCCCATTCTCTTGCGTCAATAATTAAAATTTTCATGCCTTTTACCAGATACGCTTGCTGGCGAATATGGTTCACAATCGTATGCCAGTCGAATTTAATATCTTTGAAAATTTCTTGATCGGGCTCGAAAGTAATAATCGTACCGTGGAGTTTTGAGGCGTTAGATTTTTTTACCGCAGACTTTCTTTTACCTTGAGAATATTCTTGAACATACGCTCCCCCGTCTCGATGCACTTCGGCTCTGCAGAAAATCGAGAGCGCATTTACTACCGATGCGCCTACACCGTGGAGTCCGCCAGAAACTTTATAGCCGCTATGATCTCCGCCAAATTTTCCTCCAGCGTGTAGCGTGGTCATTACGGTTTCAAGCGCGGAAACTTTTGTTTTCTTATGAATATCTATCGGTACGCCTCGGCCGTTATCCGCGACGCGAATACGGTTCCCGGGAAGCATCACAATTTCTATATCATTGCAAAAGCCACCCATCGCTTCGTCGCGAGAGTTATCAAAAATTTCCCATACCAAATGATGCAGTCCTTCGGGGCCTGTGGTACCAATATACATTCCGGGACGTCGCCTAACCGGCTCAAGACCTTCCAGTACAGAAATGTCAGAGGCATCATAATGATGCCCTTTTTTGCTATCTTTTTCTTCTGTTTTCCCTTTTGCCATATTGGTACATTATATAACTGGGTACAATATAATAAGTTCGTTCGCTCGGAACGGTTAAGCGGGGCTTACCCTTCCTCGCTTACTGCTTATTATAGCAAAAATATATAACATTTGCTAGTCTTTTTTGCTTGTTGTTTATTAGTATTTTAATGAAAAATTGGGGATAAAAATGGTAATGGGAGGTGGCCGATATTGGCCCACCTCCCAGTCTTTGATTCCTGCCTTTCGCGGTTGTCTACCCTCACTCCTGGGGCAGAACATCCTCCCTGGCATCCGTGGTGTTGGAACTCGTTGGTCTGGTGGATTCTTGGGGAATTGGTGTCCCCATGTGGCCCAGAAGATCCAGGCGCTCGATGTGAAACCTCTCCCCTTCGTCCTGGAAGGGACTAACCGTCCGTGGCAGAGCCACGGTGCCTCTCTTCGCCATACGGCACCACCTCGTGAAAGGAGGATTAAAAAGAGCCTTGGATTTATTATAGCAGAAATTTTTAAAAAATAAATCAAAATACTTATCTCACTTGCCAGTCTTTGTTTTCTTTTATTTTTTCGGTAATTTTATTCATCACTTCATTCACTTCTAGATCAGTGAGAGTTCTTTCATGTGATTGAAAAACAATTCTAAATGCATAAGAAACTTTTCCGTCTTTTTTAAATTCATCAAAAAGTTCTGGATCCCTAATTACAAGTTCTCCTACATTTTCTTTTATGACTTTCATAACTTCTAAACTTGTAACCCCTTCCGGAACCCACACCGCTACATCACGAGCGATAAAAGGAAAGAGTGACCACATTTTGAATTTAGTTTTTAGGTTATAGCTTCTAGGTTCTAGCTTGAAATTAGATGGCATATCTCTACAAAATTCATTCAGGTTTTTCTCTATTATTTTATCTTTTTCATTATATGCAACATTTATTTCTTCCCCGTCTTTTTTAAACACCGCCCCGATTTCAAATATTTTTATTTCATCCATACTCATAAGTGGAGAATTCAATTTATTTAATTTCAAACTTTCTTTTAACCCATCGCTCAAATTCGTTCGCAGAAATTTCTTATCCGAAGCGCTCTCCATTACTTCTACTTTTCCTTTGTCGGCAAATGTATATGTCATTACTTCAGAATATCCTTCAGCAAGCAATTTCTCTCGCGCCCAAATAATTTTCGCATAAGTGTTACTTACCCTAGGCTTAAAATCTATTTTGGGAATCTTTGGCTCTATCTTTTTATACCCTAGTATTCTCCCTATCTCCTCAGCCATGTCTTCTTCAATAGCCAAATCTTGTCGCATTGGTGGGACTTCTATTTCAAAAATTCCATCTTTATATACGTATTTAAATACGTATCTCTTCAAAATATCTTCTATCTCCTCAACCGAAACCGGAATACCCAAAACTTTAGAAATTTTATCAAAAGAAAAAGAAAGTTTCTTCTCTTTCTGTTTTTGTGGATATATATCAACTATTTCTTCCCATTTGACTTCTTCCGGTCGCTCAGGGCAAGCAACATCTACAAGCAATCCTGTCATTTCTTTCATTGCAAAAGAGCAAAGTTCCGGAGATAAGTCGTTTTCATATCTTTTAACCGCGTCAGTAAAAATACTAACGCTCTTTGCCGTCTTTCGCACGCTAGTCGGGTCAAAATTCGCAACTTCAATAATTATATTTTTTGTATTCATGTCCACCTCCGCTATCTTCCCTCCTTTTACCCCGGCAATCGCTAGAACTTGGTCAGGGTCGGCGATGACTATATCGGAGGAATTTAATTTCACTTCTTTATTGTCCAAAGTGGTCATTTGTTCCTCTTCTTTTGCTTCACGAATTATAAGTAAAGGACTGTCCTTTTTTGAATTCCCAAGAACAGTCCTTAAATAAATTTTATCTAAATCAAAGCAATGTACCGGTTGGCCGCAGTCAAACATCGTCAAATTAGCCGCATCGACAATATTATTGATACTTCGCTGTTCGATTGATTCCAAGTGTTTCACTACCCACTCAGGACTTGGACCAACTTTGATATTACGTACAATTCTACCCATATAACGTCGGCACTTGTCAGTTTTTATTTCAATTTTTAATTTCGTGGGTGTTGGGTTCGGCACTTTATACATTGGTTCCGGATCTTTGTAGGTAATATTTAAAAGTGAAGCTATTTCTCTAGCTACGCCATGATGTGAAAGCAGGTCGTGCGCGCGGCTGGGGAGTATTTTTATATCAAAAACAAAGTCTCCATTAGGCAACTTCTCAAGGCTTTCAACCTCGGCGACATGGTAGGTGAAAATATCAGCGAGTTTTTCTGCCTCCGGCGCCTCTGGTACATACCATTTAAGCCAATTATAAGAAATTTTCATATTAGAATTGATTAAGCCTTAAATCTCCTTGGTAAAAAAGTCGCACATCGGGTATGCCCCATTTAATCATCGCGATACGATCAAGACCACCACCGAAAGCGAACCCCTGATATTTCTTCGGGTCTAGCCCTACATTACGTAAGACGCTCGGGTGCAGCATTCCCGCTCCCATCATTTCTAGCCATTTGCCTTTCCACTTGGCGAAGACTTCAATGGAGGGTTCGGTAAAAGGAAAGAAGCTCGGACGAAATTCTATTTCTACTTTATTGCCTAACATTTTTTTATAAAAATGAGTAAGTACGCCCTTTAAATCAGCCAGAGAAATATTTTCTCCTACCATCATGCCGTCAATCTGGAAAAATTGCATTTCGTGAGTAACATCGGTCGCTTCGTTGCGAAAAACTTTTCCGATGGAAATAAAAGCGCAGGGCAATTTCCCCTCTTTCCCCGCTTTTTCTATGGCCCATGCAGTGACTCCCGTTGTGTGCGTTCGAAGTACGACTGAACCCGTATGCTTTTGCGAACGGTTGACGTTGCGAAGCAGAAAATCCTGAGCAAAAGCATCGGGTAAAGTTTTTATCCAAAAAGTATCTTGCATATCCCGAGCCGGATGGTCTTTGGGGACATTTAAAACATCAAAATTATACCAATCACTCTCAATTTCTGGCCCTATTACAATTTCAAAACCAAGCTTCGAAAAAATTCCATAAGCTTCTTCGGCCAATATAGAAAGTGGATGTTCTCTGCCTTTTTGATTTTCTTCAGTCATTAATAACTAAACTATATCAAAAATTTGATATAATCAAAAGCTAAAAAAACTTCTTTTATTCGGGTTGATAAATATTATATCGCTGGACCAAGGATACAACGCCTGGCACTTCCGGCAGATTGCCAGCCGGGGTATGTTGTATTAGAGAGACTGGATTCTGATTTAAATGTTATTAAATAATAATATAGATTGGGATTAATCGTAGCGGTTGGCGTGTAACATCTCCATCCAGTGGCCGCTCCTCCATAAAGTAGTATATAAGTATAACAATCCCCCAATGGGTCAGCGGGTAAAACTTTCATGTAACTATTAGTAAACGATGCATCGAATACATTGGCGGCTGTCCATAAAGCGTAAGAAGCATTAAGGGGAGAATTACCAACACAAACAGAGCTTTTGTGATGGCGACTGCCGGACAATACGGCGCCCGGATATTTCCCGTTATCATTGTAATCCAGTTCTAGCGCTGTTTGTAGTTGTTTTAAATCCACTATTCTACGGGTGTCTCTGGCTTTGGCGCGGGCAGAGTCAAGTGAGGCAAATATAACCGAAGAGAGTAGGCCAATAATAGCCACCACTACTAGAAGTTCTATAAGCGTAAAACCTTTTCTATTTTTGGGAAAAAATGACATGCTGATCAAGGTAAATTATATTATAAATTTTTATAGATCTCGGCTCGCTTGCAATACTCGCACTCGGTATTTTTACCATAAGAATTATAATGGCACGGACGCGAGACCCAATCTCCCGATTTTAAAAGTTTATCATAGTCTTCTATATCTCTTACCAAAAGATTTATATCGTTTTTGGTAATTACCCGATTGTAAATGCTCTCGTCTCCGTCCTTGGCCTCCAGAAATTCAAGCCGGCTTTCACGCACATTTACCCCGTGCCATTTAGTATTATTTTCTAAAAGATATGAATACATCGTGAGCTGTCTTAGGGATGATCCCATTCTGCTTTCTTCGTCGAGTTTTTCTATTTCGGACTTTTTTCTTGCGCTACCAGTTTTAAAATCAGTAACCCGAACTTCATTAGTTCCTAAATTTTCTATAAGATCGATTTTCCCATAAACCTTAAGGTGTGGAAAATTTCTATCCTGCATGGATATGCTCTCCTCGGTCTTTCGGCTTCGGCTGATTTCTGGCAAGCGATTTTTCACCCATCTTGATGTTACCTTTTCTATCTCTCTTAGCATTCTTCGTTTGTCTAGTTCGTTACCGTATTCTATCTTTGAAATTTCCTGCATCGCTATTCTTTGTATTTCTGTCGTGGATGGAATACTCTTTATCTTCAGTATTCTGTCTATCAGAGAATGAGCGGCGGTGCCGAATTCTAAACTTTCTGCTCTAGGCCCAGGCAGTTTGAGCAGGTCGTGGAAATACCATCTCCAAGGACATTCGTAAAAATCATTGAGGAGTGAGGCCGAGACATTTCCCTCGCCATATTTTTGTGATACTAGTTTTAAAAGTTCTGGCAAATCTACAGATTTTTCTTCCATTGATTTTTTACTAAATTTTTTAATATTTTGCTTCTCAATAACCTCCGCGGGTAAATCCGCAACAACACGCGCAATTTGCTGTTCTGAATCCCCGCCTCCATAAGTGGCATAAGAGAGTGTGCAAAACCTCTTGGCGCGGGTTATGGCGACATATAGTTTGCGTTTTACGGCATCAATGTCGCGTTCTTCCACTATTTCTCTGATGGTAGAAGGAAATGCAAAAGCTGTCCTCTTGCCAGAGTTTAAAGAACGTTCATTCATATGAGCTATCCACACATAATCAAATTCCAAGCCCTTCGATGAATGAAGAGTAAGAACTTTTATTCCTTCCTTGGGGTTTATAATAAGCGGTATCGGTTCACTGTAAGATTCGAGCCGCTCCAGTGTAGCAATAAATTGAAAAAGTGTGGTATCGGAATTTTTTTCTATTTCTTTCTCGGCAAGAAAAAGTATTGTGTCAAATATCTCGCCATGGGAAACTAGTTTGCCCGCTTCTTCACTATTTGATAATTCTGCCGATATTATTCGTAAAACAGAAGATAAATTATTATTTTGCGCATCTTTTTGCCACTTGGCGAGCTTCTTTATCCATTTTTCTATCGGACTATCCGCACCCCAGAGCGTCTGTGGTTCTTCACTTATTATTTTGGTAAGAGAAAATTCGCGCATATTGTGCTCGGTGAGATATTGATGCGCGAGAAGTGGCGGAATATCCGAAATAGTATCGAAAAAAGAAAATGGAAGAGCGCTTTTGTCGTTCGGATCGCCGATTATTTTTAAAACCCGCATAATTTCGTGCATTTCTTCTTGGTCAAAAAGCCCGAGTGCTTCAAGCGTTCCTACCGGTAAACCTTCCCTGTGTAAAAGGTGCAGGGCATTACGAACTTGTTTATTCTTGGGCACCAATATCGCGCAATCATTCGGGTTGAGGCCGTGTCTTACCTTATCTTTTATATCAAATGCGCAAGCGAGAATTTCTTCGTCAGAATTTTGCGCTTCAATAAGCCTTATGGGGTGATGCTCCTTGTTCTGACTCTGGAGTTTCTCGTCAGACATAACGCTTTGGAGGAGTGCATGTGAAGCCTCTAGAATCACTTGCGTCGAGCGATAATTGTCTATAAAAGTAATGATCTTCGCGTTTTTGAAAATCTTTTTAAAACCTTTGAAGTGGTCAATTGATGCGCCGCTAAAGCCGTAGATAAGTTGACGGTCATCACCAACGACAAAGAGGTCGGGATTCTCTACGCGACCCCAGAGAGTGTAGAGAAATTCATTTTGCACCCTGGAAGAATCTTGGTGTTCATCAACCAAAATATATAAATATCTCTCACGTATTTCGGAAGCAACATTGTCCGATGTTTCAATGATTTTCACCAGATTCTCGAGCACATCATCATAATCAAACACATTTTTTTCCTGTTTCGCCTTTTCATACAAATTAAAAAATCTCGCCGCTTCGCAACTACGCGCCATACTTTCAACATTTTTCAAAATTTCTTTTTTAAGCTGTCCTTTGCTTTCGCCTCTGGTTGAAATATTATCCGGGTTTTTCTCTAAAGACTCCATCTCTTCTTCAACCTCCGATAAAAAACGCTTTGCGGAGATCCTTTCGCGCTTGAGTATAGAGATGAGTGATTTTAAATCGGCAAAATATCTTGTCTTATCCCCGCGCGGGCGCAAACTCTCCCAATCGTTGGCGTTCAGGATTTCATCGAAAAGTAAAGCGGTGTCGCTGTCTTCTAAAAGTTTTGGCGTTTGGGAAAGTCCTAGTACCTTGTAATACTCTCCAATAATTTTCATTCCGAAACTATGAAAGGTAAAAACATTGACCTTCTCCGCATCCTCGCCGATGTATAAAGCCAAGCGCTCTTTCATCGCATTCACTGCAGAGTTAGTGAAAGTAAGACACAAAATACCGTCAGCTTTAATGTCGGTTTTTTTTAAGATGTTCGCAATACGGAGTGAAAGCACCTGCGTCTTGCCGGTGCCCGGGCCTGCTACTACCATGATGGGACCATCAAGAGTCTCTACCGCTTCTTTCTGAAATTTATTGAGTTTCTTATATTCGTTCTCGTATTTCCCTTGGAATTTGGCAACCATCTTTATATTTTACTCCGTTAGAAAAAATATACTAAGCCGCTCGTTTTTTTCCGACTTGTTCCTCTTGCGCAATTTTTTGTCTTTGGCGCGCAATTTCCTCTGAAGCAATAAGTTCTGCCTTGGCTTGAGTTTCTGTTCTGCCTTGGGCGATAAGTTTGCTCATCTTTTGCCTCCACTCCACTGGGCTATATTTAAAACCAAAACCTTTATATCCAGAATCGTCTAACTTTTGCAATTCTTCCATTTTCATAAAAATTTTTTAATTTCTTATAATGAGATTATTGTATCACAAAAAGCTTTCTTTTTATAAAAAAAGGTAGATTATACAATACGGAGGGTTCGCATAGCGGTCTAGTGCGCCACCTTGGAAAGGTGGTATGGGAG
>MFUU01000013.1 GCA_001785805.1 Candidatus Nomurabacteria bacterium RIFCSPLOWO2_01_FULL_39_17 | reverse complement strand
AATTTCATATTCTTCTTTTGTATATTGTTTATTCAAAATACAATATTTCTTTTTCTTCAGACCCACACAACCAAAACAATATTCACATTCTATGCATAAATCCAAGTATTCAGAATAACGGGAAGAAGACCACACACAATATTTTTCTGCATAACCACCAATGCAAGAACCTGAATTGCCCGTAAGTTCAGAATACCAACAACCGTTTGCGTCAATGTTTGATTTTTGCTTTAATCCTCGTAAACAATTATAACAGTCTTCGGAGTCGCTGATAGTGTGGCAATTGTGACAATTTTTCACATCCAATAAATAATCGCCGTCAGAATTGTAAGTTTTAAGATTAAAATTCTCTCGATGAACCACATCATTTTTAGTTATTTCTTCAAAACGATCTTTAAGAGATTGAATAAAAGAATACGAACTAAGATTAAGTAATTTCATTTTTTTGTCGTATTCTTCCTTGGAATATTCCACATTTTCTATGCAATACCGCTTATTACGCAAATTCCAACACATAAAACAATCCTGGCAGTTTCGACTGTCATACAAAAAATATGAATCCATACAATCACGAGAGTGTCGAGAATAAAAAAGTTTGAATGAGTTATGACAATCACCACAATCAAAGCACTTTTCTGAATTAAAGCATACAGTCATATCAATCGAATTCTTAACTTTTATATTCCGGTAGGAATAATATAAATATTCACATTCTTCCATTGACCTTGATAAATAACAATTTCTGGAATTCCAGACATCATCACACCATTCACAATTAGTATTCTTTATTCCATTTTGGTGCGGTTTAGGTACTTTTTCTTGAAGATCTTGCAACTGTTTTAAAAACGACAAGTTTGAATCGTAATCTATTCCGTAATTCATTGCATCCCATTTATCACTGTGCCATTCATGAAGAGTGTATATAGGATATCTGTTTTTTTCCGGCAATACCGTAATAAGACTTTCCCCTGAAAGATCAGATTTGCCTTTTCGAAATTTACCAAACATCCAAAAAGAAAAGTGCAACCTAACACGGCAGAAAAAACAAAGTGTGGGTAATTCTACATCAACCTTTTCATATAGAGAAAGTTCTTCCTTGTTAATTGTGAAGTCTTTACCGCAATGTTTACAAATTTTACTCTGCTCCGTTTTTGTATTCATATACATTCACCCGGGCTGGGCGTATTACGCGCTCTCCCAGTTTGTAGCCTTTTTGCACTACAATTGCCACTTTGTGTTCGTTTTCCTTATTATCTGTTTCTACCATATCAATAGATTGATGAATATTCGGGTCAAAAATTTCGCCAACTTCGCCGACAGGACTCACTCCATATTCCCCGAAGATTGCATGCATCTGCGAATAAATATACTCCACTCCTTTTCGCCAATTATCGTCTACCTTATCCCAGGCTTCCTTGTTGGCAAAAGCCATATCGAAACTATCCATGACGGAAAGAAATCTTATAAGTATTCGCTCACGCATAGATTCAGAGAAATTAGCTTTGCGGTCTTCTTCCTGCTTTTTATAATTGATAAAATCCGCCCTTTCTTTCTGCCAGCCGGTTAGGTATTCTTCTTTTTCTTTTTGACACGCTTTTAAATCAGCCCTAAATTTTTTTAGAGTTTTTTTGAGGTCTTCTTCGCCATCTTCGTTGTATTCAAATTCAACTATTTCTTCGGGTTCCGTGTTTTCAACATCTTTTTTGGTTTCTTCATCCGCCATAGAAGCCATTTTAGCACAAGTCAGTTAAAATAAAAATCACAAAATTCTTGCGATTTTTATTTTAACGCTTGGACCATTGAGGTGCCTTTCTTGCTTTTTTCAGACCGAATTTTCGGCGTTCTTTGGCTCTAGGATCGCGTTTCAAGTACCCTAATGTTTTTAACTTGTGGCGAAATTCCATATCAGAATGGACCAAGGCTCGAGCTAAGCCATGTCTTACCGCCTCGGCTTGCGAATGAATTCCTCCGCCAGAAACATGAACTTCCACACTCCATTTGGATTTGCCAGTTGTCGGTAACCCTTTGATAATCGGGTCTTGTATTAATCGACGTTGTTCTTCTGTTTTGAAGTATTCTTTTGCATCTTTATCATTAATCAAAAAGCTATTTTTGTTGCTCTCAGCGATACGCACGCGCGCAGTAGAAGTTTTCCTTCTGCCCACGGCTTCTACATATTTTCTTTTTGATTTTTCTTTATCCATTCTGTCAGAAATTTATTTTTAATCTTCAACCCTTAAGTTCTTCATCATCTCTCTTCGTAATTTATTGCCGGGCAACATTCTATATGCTGCCAATTTTATTAATTCCTTCAAACCCATTTTATCCCTAGTCTCCGTACCGCTTATAATATGAAGTCCGCCGGGAATACCAGAATACCTGGTATGATAAATCTGCTCCAGTTTGCGCGGAGTGATAGAGAGCTTCGAAGCATTTATCACTAAGACTTTCGAGCCAGAATAAACATTGCGCTTAAATGATGGTTTATTTTTCCCCATTAAAAAACCCGCCGTCTCGCTAGCTACCCGCCCCAATGTCCTTCCGCTTGCATCTATTGTTTTTATATCAACTTTCTTCATAACAATTATCTTATTATACAAATTCTATAACTGCCATTTTTGCGCCGTCTGATTTGCGGGCGCCTAATTTTAATAATCTAGTATATCCGCCATTTCTATCCTTATACTTTGGAGCAATAACTTCAAAAAGTTTTTTGACTTCTGGGCTCCTGTTTGAGAGTTTGGAAATTATTAATCGGCGAGTGGCCGGGTTTCCTTTTTTGGCATTAGTTATAAGTTTTTCAATAAATGGTCGCAATTCTTTAGCCTTCGGCTCGCTGGTTTTTATTTTCCCGCGTACAATTAAACTGAGCGCTAAAGAACTCATGAGTGCCCGTCTCTGATTTTTTACCCTGCCAAATTTTCTTTTACTGTTTGAATGTCGCATATTATTCTTTCAAATTTAGGCCCAATTTGCCCAGAACTTTTTTTATTTCAGTAATGCCTTTTTCACCAATACCTTCAAGCTCAAGCAGGTCTTCTCTTTTCTTTCTGGCCAATCCACCAAGCGTTCTGATATTGGCAGCTGTAAGAGCATTCAATGTTCTGGTAGACAGATCAAGGTTATCAATGCGGGTTTTCAAAACATCGGCAAATTCTTCACTCTTTTTCTCATTTTCGCCAGTTTTGTCTTCTTTCTTTTTCTTTTCAACTTTCACTTCTTCCTCGGGTTCTTTAAAATCTACAATAGCTTTTAATTGATAAATCATGGTAACGATTGATTGCGAAAGCGTTTCGCGTGGCGTAAGCGTACCATCTGTCTCAATAGAAATTCTTAAACGATTGTGATTGGTGTTGTCACCGACGCGCATATTTTCAACTTCATAGGAAACTCGGCGAATCGGAGTAAAGATAGCATCAACAGCAATAGTGCCGATATCAACTTTTTCTTTTTGCATAGTTTCCTTGGGAATAAAGCCCAAACCCTTCTCAACCTTCATTTCAACGCTTAAACTGACTTTGCCGGTTATTTCAGTAATGTAAAGTTCCGGATTTAGAATTTCCACCTGTCCGCCAGTTTTTATATCGGAAGCAAAAACTTCTTTCGGCCCTTTAACAAAGAGCGTTACCGTTTGTGGCTCATCGGAAGCCATTTTAAAACGAGTTTTCTTGAGATTCAGAATTATCACGATAACATCTTCCTTGATGCCGTCTAGGGTAGAGAATTCATGTGAAACACCATCTATTTTTATAGATGTAATGCTGGCCCCGGGTATGGAAGAAAGAATAATTCTTCGTAAACTGTTGCCCAGTGTATGTCCATAACCTGGAGATAAACCGTCAATTTCAAAGACCCCCTTGTTCCCTTCTTCCAAAACAATGCGAGGCTTGGAAGGCATAATTATTTTATAGTCAGGCATATTTTTATAAAAAGTTAACTTTTAAAATTAAATAAAAAAATCAAATTAACGACTGTAAAACTCAAGTACGGCATTTAAATCAAGGAAGGCTTCGGTGTTTTTCGGTTTAGCTAAAATTTTCCCTTCCATGGTAGCTAGGTCAAATGTCAGCCATGGAGGTAAAATATAATCTTTTAATCTGCCGGCTATGCCTTCAAAAAGTTTTGTATTCTTGGATCCCTCGCGAATTTTTATAACATCTCCAATCTTAACTTTAAAAGAGGGTACAGTAACTTTATGATTATTTACAATAAAATGTCCATGGGAAACCATTTGCCTAGCACTACGCCTGCTATTTCCAAGTCCAATTCTATAAATTACATTGTCTAAACGAGATTCAAGCTCTTCATAAAATTTTTCTGCCGTACCAGCACTTTTGATATGGGAAGCCTTTTCAACATAATTTGAAAGCTGTCGTTCAGATATGCCGTAAGAAAAACGTATTTTCTGCTTTTCTATAAATTGAGCCCCGTATTCAGACAGGGCCCTGGGTCTACGAGCGCCAACCCCACCCTTAACAGATGCAGTAGAAAATTTCGTAGTTTGACATTTGTCATAAACTCCGGGACCTAATCTTCTGCAAATTTTAAATTTTGGTTTTGATAACATGATTGATTTTTAAGGAGTATGGCGACTATATAAAATCATCACCCCTCCTCACTTTATTAATTACTTATTATTTTTATTTTTTCATAATTATTTTCTATTAAATTACTTTACCGCTACAATTAATCAATAAAGTGGGGAGGGGTAGGGAAAATTATATTCATTACACTCATTAATTTTCACCTATACTCGTCTTGGTTTCTTGGCTTTGGGCCCATTGTGGGGCACTGGTGTTGCATCTTTAATTGAAACAATCTCTATGCCGTTAGCCATAAAAGCTCTAATAGCCGGCTCGCGTCCGGAACCAACTCCTCGCACAACCACATCTGCATCTCTTACTCCGAGCGCTGCTGCGCGACTGCCGACCAAGTCTCCAACTTTCGAAGCGGCGAAAGGGGTTCCCTTTTTGGCTCCCTTAAAACCGAGACTGCCGGCGCTTGACCAAAATAATGTATTACCTAATTTATCGGCAAAAAGAATTTTTGTATTATTAAAAGTGGCATCAATGTTTATAATTCCGGAAATTATTTTCTTCTTTGGTGTTTTTAGAGCAGTTGTTACTTGCCCGACCAAGTCATTCGGACGGATTTTTCCCTCTGTGGAAATTTTATTCGCTGGTTCAACCGCTTTTTTAGTTGTAATTTTCGTCTTTCCCATTTATGTTTTATAATTTTTTATGTTTTACTTTCTTTTCTTTTGCCGGATGCCATTGTCTTCCTAACATTACCCCTTACTGTTCTTGAATTCGTTTTTGTGCGTTGTCCTCGTACCGGCAATCTTTTCAAGTGGCGAACTCCGCGATAAGTTTTAATGTCTTTGATTCTTTTTATATTGGCAGCCACTTCTCTTTTTAAATTTCCTTCTATAGTCATATTTTCAATCACTGCGCGAATTTTATTCTCTTCTTCCGGAGTAAGATCCTTGGCATATCGGCCGCGGTCAATGCCGACTTTATCTAGAATTTTACGGGCAGTAGAAATTCCAATGCCATAAAGGACCGTCAGGCCGAACTCTAGCCTTTTTTCATTTGGTACTGTAATTCCAAGAATTCTCATAAAATAATTATTGTTTTTGTTTATGCTTTGGATTGGAGCAAATTACTCTTAAATGCCTGGCTCGTTTAACCATTTTACAATTATCGCAAATTCTTTTTACTGATGCTTTTATTTTCATCCCGTTAGAAATTTCAACTTACCATTATTTTATCCACATTATCTTCATTGGCGAATTTCTAACGGGATTTACACATAAGACAAAAACAAGGGAAAAACCCTTATTTTTTAACGTTTATACCCTTTTAGAAACCGCAACTGATATAATACACCATTCTTTAAAAAATTACAACCTTTTAACTATTCTGCCCTTTCCACCATAAGGATTGAGCACCACTTCAACGGAATCTCCTATTAGAACTTTAATCCTATGTATACGCATTTTCCCTGAAAGATAAGCTAAAATTTCCTTCTGTTCTTCTGTGTTGTCCTCCCCTTGGCCTTTTATTTTAACTCGAAATAAAGTATTGGGAAGCGCTTCCGTAACAACCCCGCGCGCTGTCACTATTTTTTCATTTTTTGAATCATTCATTTAGATGATAAGAGTATACTAGAACCATGATTTACGTCAAGTAAAAAATTTTACTTGATTGGTCGCTTTGCCAGCAATAAAGGTTTCTATGTTGTCTATAGTAGTATCTAAAATTCTAAGAAGCGCTTCTCTTGTATTAAAGGCGGTGTGTGGAGTTACAATTACATTTGGCATATTTATAAGCGCATAATCCGCAAGAATGGCTTTTAAACTGTGTTCTTCAGGATGTCCTTTTAAAATGAAATCCATCTCATCTTTTATTACACCTTCCTCCTCCAATACATCAAGTCCGGCTCCGCCTAAATGTCCATTCCGCAGATATTCAATTAGCGCTTCAGTTTCTACTATTCCACCCCTGCTGGTGTTAATAAGATACGCGCCCTTTTTCATCATGGCTAATTGTTTTTTGCCGATCAAATGATGTGTTTCTTTCATATACGGCACATGAATAGTTATAATATCGCTTTGCGCGAGAACATCGTTAAAGGGAAGGTAAACATAATCATTTTCTTTTGCATGTTCTTGGTTGGGGTGCGGGTCGAAGGCAACAACATTCATTCCGAATCCTTTAGCTATGACAACAACGTGCCGGCCGATTCTTCCGGTACCCAGAACACCAAGTGTTTTTCCCCGCAGATCAAAGCCTTGTAAATTCTTTACACTAAAACTTCCCGTTTCCTTAATCTGATTGTAGGCTAGGCAAATTTTTCTAGATAAAGATAATATAAGAGCAAAAGCAAATTCAGCAACAGTATTTTCGCCATATGAAGGCACGTTGGAAACAATAATATTTTTTTCACTCGTTGCCGAAAGATCAATATTGTCATATCCGGTAGACCGTATAGCTATGAAGGAAAGTTGGGGTAATGATTCTAAAACCTTTTTATTAATCACACAATCGACAAAAATCGAAATGGCGGAAAAATTTGTTTGCGCTGGGAGATGTTCCGGACTTATAATTTCTTCGGTAAAAAAAACTTTGGCCGAAATTTTCTTTTCTTCCAACTTTTTTCTTAAATATTTTTCGTCATCCGGTTTTACGCCAAAAAATCCGATTTTTATATTTTTGTTCATAGGTTTATTTTATAAATATACCATATTAGACTTTTTTCTGCCGTTTCTCTTCTGCGGCAATCGTCAGGGTCGTTTTTACCACCGTATCCGGATTGAGAGATATGCTCTCTATCCCTGCTTTTACCAGAAATGCCGCGAAATCGAGGTGGTCGGATGGCGCTTGCCCGCAAATACCGATATATTTTGACCGCTCTTTACATCTTTTAATGACTGTTTTAATCATATTTATAACTGCGGGGTCTTTTTCATTTCCAACGTGGCTTACAATACCGGAATCACGATCAAGTCCCAATACAAGCTGAGTGAGGTCATTCGAGCCGATAGACATACCGTCAAAAATGTCTAAAAAATCATCTTGGCGTAAAACATTGGCCGGTATCTCGCACATAACATAAACAGGAACTATGTGTCTCGATGTTTTATTCTCTTTCTGCGCAATATAATTTGTCATAAGTCCGCCCTTTGCCATTATCTCAAGCGTTTTAATCCCCTCTTCGGGTGTTCGGCAGAATGGAATCATCGGTATGACATTAGTAAGCCCCATTTCGTTTCGTACTTTTTTTATGGCTTTGCATTCAAGCTTGAAGGCTTCTTTGAATTTAGGATCGTAATAGCGGGATGCGCCGCGCCAGCCAATCATTGGATTCTCTTCAATCGGTTCATAAAGTTCACCGCCTAAAAGAGTTCTGTATTCATTCGTCTTGAAATCGGAGAATCTTACGATAACCGGATTGGGATAAAAAGCGGTGGCGATTTTAGCAATACCAAAACTCAAATTATCAACATAAAACTCCGCTTTGTTCGGCCAGCCTTTTGTTTTCTGGTCGATTTTTTTCTTCAGGTCTGTTTTGAGATTTTTATAATTTAAAAGCGCCAGCGGATGGATGCCGATGACCGAGGCAATGATAAATTCCTCACGCGCCAGACCTACTCCGGCATTCGGTAAAAATGATTTCTCAAATGCAGTATCGGGGGTGGCAATGTTCATCATTATTTTTGTCCTGGTTTTGGGAATATTTTTTATGTCATGTTCAACAATATTAAATTTCAAAATCCCATCAAAAACTAGTCCATCGGATCCGCTAGTGTCGACGGTTATGTTTTGGCCTGTTTTTATTTTCCGGGTTGCTGATTCCGAACCGACAACAGCTGGGATGCCAAGTTCGCGCGATACAATGGCCGCATGCGAAGTGCGTCCGCCTTTATCGGTCACAATTGCTGATGAAATTTTCATAATCGGTTCCCAGTCCGGATCGGTCATATCGGTTATTAAAATCTCGCCCTTTTTAAATTGATTTATATTTTTAGCGTTTAAGATGACCCGGGCCCTGCCGGTCGCTATTTTATTCCCCACGGAAGCGCCTTTAACCAAAAGTTGGCCTTCTTCTTTTCTTACATATTCTTTTATTTTCGTAAGGTCGCGATCAGCGTGAATGGTTTCTGGTCGAGCTTGAACGATAAAAAGTTCCCCCGTATTTCCATCTTTTGCCCATTCGATATCCATCGGCATCCACTTTTGGTAATGTTTGGTATAATGTTCTTCAATAATCATTCCCCATTCTGCTAATTTTTTTGTCTCTTCATCAGTAATTACTAATGTGTGCCTTTCTTTCTCGGAGGTAGATACAGCTTTCGTTTGTTTGACATTTGTCTGCGCTACAGCTATCTTATTGGAAACATTGCTATAAATCATCTTCTTCCATTTAGTACCGAGTTGTTTAAAAATTATCGGGTTGGGAAAAGTTTTTGCCGTTTTTTTAAAAACAATAAATTCATCGGGGGTCACCTTGCCTTGCACAACCATTTCCCCCAATCCCCACGAACCATTGATAAGCACAATATCTTTAAAGCCTGATTCAGTATCAAGAGTAAACATTACGCCGGAGCATCCCTTGTCGGAACGCACCATTTTCTGGATCCCAACCGAGAGCGCCACTTGAAAATGGTCAAAACCTTTGTCTACCCGATATGAAATCGCCCTTTCGGTGAAAAGGGACGCCATAGCGGACTTAACGGCTGAAATTATATTTTCCGTCCCTCTGATACCAAGGTAGGTATCATGCTCGCCGGCAAAACTTGCTCCCGGAAGATCTTCGGCGGTGGCGCTTGATCTGACTGCTGTATCAATATTCTTGCCATATCTTTTTTCCATTTCTTTATAACCATTTCTGATTTGTTCCTTCAGATCAGCCGGCAATTCGGCCTTTATGATTGCTTCACGAACGATTTTACCCCGTCTAGCCAAATCTTTAAGATTATGAGTATTGAGACCCGCAAGGGTGGCACGGATGAAAACATCCAGTTTGGTTGAAGAAAGAAAATAACGATATGCCGTAGCGGTGACAATAAAGCCCGAAGGAATATTTACCCCCAGGGGAACGAGATTTTTCATCATTTCACCCAGAGAGGCATTTTTTCCCCCGACTTCCGGCACATCAATAATACCGACTTCTTCCATGGAGAGAATATATTTTTTATCTGATATTTTTCCCATATTTTAAAAATTATTAATAGCTATTGTTAGGTCCGCTACATTGGAATCGATTGCCCCAGTTAATAAATAATCTCCAGTTAATTCAAAGAATGAAGAAGAGTCGTTATTTTCTAGAAATTCTTTTGGAATAAGATTCTGGGCTTGAGCTTTTTTTCTTGTTTCGCTATCGGCAATTGCTCCCGCATACGGTCCGTTATCTATACCATCGGAGGCAAGGGTTAAAACAAGTTTTCCGTTTTTTAATTCTTCTAACGCTGAAAGAGCAAGCTCCTGGTTTCTGCCACCGTGACCTTTTCCCCGTATGGTGACTGTAGTTTCTCCGCCATATAAAAAAACACTTTTCGACGGACTTTCGGAAATCTCCCTGGCTATACGTTTCCCCGCATCCCGTGCTTCGCCAGTCATGGATGTACTGCAAATTTTAGGGGAAAAGCCAGCTTCTTCTGCAAAATTCGCCATTTCTTTAAGCATGTGTTTGTTGGAAACGATAATAATATTATATACCCGCTTGAAATATTTTTCTTCTTTGGGTGTTTCCATTAAGCCACAGTCGTCAATACTGCATTTCTGCAAAATATTATATTTAGAAAGGATGGTATTGGCATTGGCTATCGTCGTAATATCTTTAACCGTTGGACCGGAAGCAATAAAACTAATGTCATTGCCGGGCACATCAGAAAATATCAAAGAAATCACTTGTGCGGGGTAGGCATATTTGGCCAGATTTCCCCCTCGCCCCAAAGACATATGTTTTCTTATTGTATTGATTTCTTGAATTGATGCTCCGACGCGAAAAAGTTCTTCAACGATTTTTTGCTCAAAAATGCAGGTGCCACCTTCGGGCAGGCACAGGAGTGTTGAACCGCCTCCAGAAATTATAAAAAGGACTATATCCTCCGGTGAAAGTTTATCAAGAATTTTAATAATTTCTTTCGTAGCGACAACATTTGCGGAAGAAGGCATTGGGTGTGATCCGGCCATATATCTTATATTCCTAGATTCAAATATCTTATTGGGGCGCACATCGAGTACAATTCCGCGAGTAATGATATTGCCAAGAATCTTTTCAACAGCTTTGGTTGCGTCGATGGCACATTTGCCGACGGCAACAATAATTAACTTTCCTTTGGAAGAGATAACAAACGGCTTTCCGGAGACAAAAAGCGTGCGGTCTTTTAGTTTCAGGCATTTTTCAACAACTTCATAACTATCAATTGATTGAAGTCCTCGTTCGATAATTTTAAGAGCAAGATTTCTTTCTGGATTAATATTAAGTTCTTTAAAATTTTTTATTTTAGAACCTTTCTTGCTGTATGTCATCCATAAATTATAGCAAAAAAAACAAATAAACTCTAATTCCCAATTTTCTCTAGAACCCTTGGAATCTTCTTAAAATCTTCGATTAAAATATCTCGCATAGAACCATCATATAAGGCTGCCGCCGGATGATACAGGGCGAAAAAGGTGTTGCCAATTTTAGTTTTCTTTTTCAGAATTTTGCCGTGGACTTGCGATATTTTTTCATTAGGGAAAAAGTGCTCCAAGGCATGCCTTCCCAAGAAAATAATTAATTTAGGTTTTATAATTTCCAGTTCATCTTTAAGCCATTCCGCGCAGGACTCTACTTCTTTCGGCAACGGATCGCGATTGTTGGGTGGACGATATTTCACTACATTGGTTATATAAATATCTTCTCTTCTTAAATTAATGTCTGCAAGCATTTCATTTAAAAATTTGCCAGCCGCGCCGACAAAGGGTCGGCCTTCTATGTCTTCATTTTTGCCCGGCGCCTCGCCGATAAAAACTATTTCTGAATTGGGATTTCCATCTCCGGGTACACCTTGGGTAGCAAGAATTTTCAGTTCACATTTGCAATTTTTCAGCCATTTGTTATGAACTTCTGCTAGTTGTTCTTTTTTGTTCATGGATATATTTTAACATAAAACACCCCGCCCTCTGGATTCAAAAAATCCAGAGGGCGGGGCGCGGCACTTATGTTGTTTGTTTTCAACTACGATAAATGTGAGTCAAAATGAACCTTGCCTCACACTCACTACTATAGTATAGCATACTCTAAAGAAAAAAACAAGCTTTTAGAGGTTCTATTTATTAATACACTTCAATTATCAATTTTATATTTTTTTCTTTATCGGGAAACGATCTCACCCAAAAAGGACGAAATGTGACATCGGCAGAAGTAATGTTAGGATATGCTGATAAAATTTGAGTAAAATCTTTTTTTCTCTTACCCAATAAATCATTTACAAGCTTGGAAGAATCAACGTTCCATACAATCTGCGATGCTCCCGATAAATTAAAGTTTATGTTTTTTACATCAGCAAAAGAAATTTCTTTGTCGGGAAGCGAGAAAATTAAATTCTTAATATCTGGTATGTGAATATCACTATCATCATATTGATCTATAGAATTTTCAGCAATCATTTTTGTCAACTTTTTTTCATCAAATAAAAAACCGTAAAACGTGCCTTTCATTATGACTTTTATCATGCCATCTGTTTGAGAAGATTCTGGCGAGATATTATTAATATTATTTTCATCAATGTTAAGAAAACCAGCATCTTTAAATAAAATAAATCCGGGTGGAATCTGGGCTGTTACTTTTTGGAAAAGTTTGGCGGACAATGCGGTCTTAAGCTCGTCATTCAGAGTCGCTTTTTGAGTATTAGAAATTTGATAATATTTACCCCGGAGTCCTTCTGTTATGTCACCTTTTGATCTGCCATAAAACTTGGAATATTTTGATGTGCCCTTGAAACCTAAAATTTTAAAATCAAGCGGGGCGCTGTTGTATTCTTCACCTGCCAGTGCGGCATAAATACTAACTTCCACGCTACCGGGTTTTCCGTTTTTTATCCCCGGCACGGTTATTTTTGAAATTATTTGGTAAATTTTCCCGTTAGAGCCCTCTAGTCGGGTATCTTTCGCCAGTACTTGGGAAGAAGAACTAAAATTGTTATAAATGACAACCGTACCCCTGGCTTTAACAGAAACATCTTTTAATTCACCGCCTTGTATCGTCTTTTCCTCTTCGCCGGAGATAACTACCAAATCAAAAGATAGTGCATTACTATCATTTCCATTTTTGACGGCGGATAAATTCTGGTTTAAGGAAATATTTTGCGTCTTGGGCATAACTGTAATCTTCGCTCTGGCGAAAAGAAAAGAAAGGGCAAAAAGAAGAAAAACAACAGAGATTAGCGCTACAAACCAAAGTTTGTATTTGGGCTTATTTTTATTTGATGCCTGATTTATTATATTTTTGGATGAGAGAAACTTATTTTCGTCTAGTGTATATCGAAGTTTAAAATCAGGATTTTGTACCTTTTTTTTTACCCTTATAACATCTTGGAGCAAATTTCTGGGCATATATATTATTTTAACAAATATCTGTTAATATAAATAGATTCAATAATCAAAGCCGGATCACGCACCACGTTCTCCTTAAAGGTTGCTAAACCATGCAATGTTTCTGTGCCTAAAAAAGTAATCTGGAATTTAGATTCGGTAAAAGAATATTGATTAAATTGCTCTTTTTTTATAATTTCTATAAAAAAATCAGCCAGTTCTGGATTAGCAGTTATAAAAACATTAGCCGGAATAGAAATATCGTTTGAAAGATTGGATAAGGACTCTTGGAATTTCCTTAGCCATTCTGCTTTTAAAAATAAAATTATTGGTCCGATTCTTTTTTCTACCAACTTTGATGCATGACCTTCCTTATAGAGAGAGAAGAAAGACCGGGCCTCATCGAGCGAACAATTGAGAGCGAAAGCAATTCCACGTATTATAAAATTCAGTCCCATGGGAAAAGAAGCTGTTTCTTTTAGAATATCTTGTTTAATCATGGAGATATCTGTCAGCTCTCCGCGAATATCAACTAGAAGAAAATCTCTTTGATTAATAAACAAGTCGCGCACAATAGTAAAAGACGCCATAGTAAAAGAAGAGAACTTAATGCGCGGACAATGAAAATAGCGGCATATGGCTTCTTCGATTTTCTTTAGAAATATTTCCGGACTCATTGAAAAAAAAAGAGTCATTGAAAGCATCTTGGCTTTCTGATTAACCGGGTTGGGCGCTTCGTAGCCATTTAACATAACTTTCATATTCTTTAGTTCAATAGAGCGAATTCCCCCTGCATCATTCTCGTATTGGGCCAAATGTTCATCCTCAAAAAATTTTACCTCTTTGTCTATCAGACTGCTGGCAAGTTCAGGGGTAAATATAAAGGGCGTATTTTTTTCTAAATTAACAGTGCGTGTTTGGGAAACATGCCAGGGTGATGACAGAACGCAAAAAACTTCCGAAGGCGCCCCGATACCCCTCAAGCAGATTTTACTGGCAACAGTTTCAAGCGATTTAATGGTTAAAAGCAAAAATCTGTCAATATCAATATTTATCTTTTCTTCAAGGGCTATCGGTTCGCGAAGAGAGAAAATTAACCTGGGAATACTGGATTTTTGCGCAACGAAAAACGCTCCTCCTACGGAGGAAGAGCCGACATCAAAAACCAACATTAATTCTTCCTTTTCTTTAGACGAAGATATGCCGAACATAGGCTAATTATAGCATAAAACTAAAGGAGCATGGCCTTTATGCGCCTGATCCCTTGCGCTACGGCTTCTTCTTTTAAAATCTTGAAACTACCAAGTTCTCTCGTGTTTGAAACATGCGGTCCACCGCAAAATTCTTTGGATATTGGATTGCCATTTTTTTCTTCTATGAAATAAACTGAAACAACTTCTGGATATTTGACGCCGAATTCCATCTCTGCACCAACTTTCTCGGCTTCAGCTAGGGGCATTTTACGGCGAACAACGTTTAATTCCTGCTTAATTTTTTCATTTACAAAATCCTCTACCTTTTTCTTTTCTTCATCGGTTAATTTGTGGTCGCAAAGAAAGTCCATTCTTAAGCGTTCTTCATTTATATTGCTTCCCCGTTGTTTTATCGTAGGGCTCACGATATTTTGCAATCCCGCTAAGAGTAAATGGTGCGCGGTATGTAATCTAATAGTCTTCTCATCATGATTAGCAAGCCCACCCTTGAACGTCCCCACAGAGGCAGTCTGCGAAAGCATAACGTGTGCTTTCATCTGCTTATTAAAATCATCTAAATCTACGGCCTTGCCTTTTTCTTTGGCCAGCTCAAGAGTAAATTCTATGGGAAAGCCATAAGTGGTAAAAAGAATAAAGGGGTCTGTTCCTTTTTTAAATTCTTTTAAGCCCTTGTTTAAGGTCTCTCTGAATTTATTTTCTTCTTTTTCTATTTCTCCTCTGTCATCAAGATTATATACACCCTCATAAATTTTTTTCACTTTTTCGATTTTGTCTGTTAAGGGTTTTTCAGAAAATCGAACCGCACGACGAATTAGTCGGCGTAAAACATATCCCCGTCCCATATTCCCGGGAATTACTCCATCGGAAACAAGAAAAAGCGCCGTTCTTACATGGTCCGCTACTATCCTTTCTTCACGGGTTTTTTCATTATTAAAAAGATCGGTCTCGTAATTATTTTTTTTATTTTGTATAGTGGCTAATAAGCGTTCAAACCCCATGCCCGTATCAATGCCTAAAATTGGAAGTTTCTTTAGTGTTGCCTGCCCTTTTTCGAGTTTCTCGCGAGAACCGTCGCAAAAATATTCATTAAAAACTATATTCCAAATTTCCACGTCATCGTCACTTGCATTTTTGCAATAAATTTCCGTTGTGGGTCCACAAGGACCAGAATCTCCTGTTGGTCCCCAAAAAACATCACTGCCATCGAGTTTTATGTTTTTCAAACCTAATTCTCTCCAAATTTTCTCCGATTCTTCGTCTCTGGGCACTATCTCCTCACCTTTATATACAGTCACGTAAGAAATTTCTAAACCTAATTCTTTGACTATAAAGTCATATGCATAATTAATCGCTTCACGTCTACCGTACCCACCGAAGGAAAAATTCCCTAGCATTTCAAGAAAAGTATGATGCGTATCATCTCCTACTTCATCAATATCAGAAGTGCGCACACATTTTTGCACTGTTGTAACATTTTTTGTTCCAAAATCACGCATAGCATGATTGGACGTTGTGTAATACGGCTTGAATTGCTGCATCCCGGCAGTCGTGAAAAGCACTGAGGGATCATGCTCCGGCACAAGCGAAGAAGAAGGAATTATTTTATGTCCTCTACTCTCAAAAAATTTTAAAAACTTAGTTCTAATCTTCTCACTTGTATTCTCATTGGATTCCATCTGTTTTTCATTAATTAACTTTTGGGTTGATCAAAATTATCAGAAATTTTGATTATCGGTTTTTCAAATTTATTTACTACAATCAGAACAAATAATACAAGCACCGTGGTAATTATCGCTAAACTAAAAAAGCCAAAACCGGCAGCCATACCGATACCAGCCGTCACCCAAAGTCCGCCGGCAGTAGTAAGGCCTAAAAGTCTGTTGCCTTGCAGAATTATTGACCCGGCGCCTAAAAATCCTATACCAACGACAACTTGAGAAGCAATTCTGGAGGGATCAAAACCGGCAATACTGCTATATCTGATAGTTAAAATTTCGGAGATAACTATAAATATCGCCGAACCTAAAGAAACAAGGGCATGCGTTTTCATACCAGCTTCTTTGTGAACTAAAATTCGTTCAACTCCAATAAACATACCCAAACCCACTGCCACCAATAACCTAATAATAATATCGCTGTTTTGTGTTAAAAATTGTGCCATAGATTAATCATACAATAACGCCCCCACCCAAACAAGTATCTTTGTCATAGATAACGCAAGATTGACCGGAGGCGGCTAATACCGGCTTTTTAAATATCACTTGCGCAAAGCCTGATTTTGTACACTTTATTTGACAAGACAAAAATTCTCCGTGGTAGCGAATCTGGGCTGTATAGTTTTTAGTTTTCAGTGGATAGCTTTTAGACCCTCCACTACTTGAGCGGGCAAGAATCCAATTTGTGTTTCTTATACCTAAGTAGAAATCTTTTTGAAAAGAGGCTACGGAGGCGGGCGCGCTGAGTCTTGAGGAATTTTTTAGCAGAAAAATATTCGTGCTCTTTTCAAAAAGATTTCTACTTTTTGACACAATTAAAATATTTTTCTTGACATCTTTACCCACTATATAATACGGACCGTCTTTGGAACTTTTTTTAGTGATAGTGAAACCATGCCGTTCGCCAAGGGTATGAAACATTGCG
Source organism: Candidatus Nomurabacteria bacterium RIFCSPLOWO2_01_FULL_39_17 (assembly GCA_001785805.1). Taxonomy (GTDB): domain Bacteria; phylum Patescibacteriota; class Minisyncoccia; order Phycocordibacterales; family UBA9973; genus UBA9973. The sequence continues at coordinate 14,899 of MFUU01000013.1, read as the reverse complement.
CCGGAATGCCATCCTATTATTTCCCTTTTCTCGTTTAAAACCTTACCTCTTTTTTCTTTTATGTAATGTTTTAAAAATTTTTTCAAATCTACTGCTCCCAAAAAGCAGATGCCTTGACTGTCTTTTTTCTCCGCTACTGGCAAGTTGAATTTTTTCGCCAACTTGCGAACTTTGGTTTTCTTCAAATGTCCAACTGGAAATAAAATTTTAGATAGTTGCTTTTGATTAAGCGTCCAGAGAAAATAACTCTGGTCTTTGCTTGGGTCTTTTCCTCTACGAAGTAGAAGTTGCTTTTGTGAATGGTTGACGTTGCGTAGCAGGAAATCCTGAACAAGAGCAACTTCTGCGTAGTGTCCCGTAGCCACATAATTGGCTCCCATAGAAAGAGCTTTTTTGAGGAATGCTCCGAACTTTACTTCTTTATTGCACATCACATCCGGGTTCGGTGTTCTTCCAGCCTTGTATTCACGAATCATATAATCGGCGACTTCTTTTTTATACGCATCTTCTAAATCAAAAGTCAAAAACGGAATATTGAGATGGGCTGCCACGCGCATAGCATCCCTCCTTTCCTCCTCTTCATTGCACTCTAAGAAGTCCGGGTGCCAGGTACGGATAAAAACTCCCACGACATCATAGCCAGCCTTTTTAAGCAGTACCGCCGATACAGCGCTATCTACTCCACCGGAAAGCCCCACAAATACTGTTTTTTTATTTGTCATAAAAATATTTCTAAAAAGAGTTTGCAAACATAACTTTTTCCGGTACGGATTTTTTGAAGCTTAAAAAATCCTGAAGTTTTTGCTCCGTCGAGCTCAAAACCCCTCCAAAAGCTATGTTTTACAAACTTTACAGGGCCATTAACTTTTTGTAAAGCTCATAGGTGGCGCGAGCGTCAGCGAGCGCCGTATGCGCATTCTCATTTTTGATGCCAAAACGCAGACACATTTCTCGCAGAGAAAAATGTTTCAAATCGGAATTTTTAAAAAGTTTCGCCCAAGCGATAGATATGGTATCTAGTTTGTGATAATGCATTGGATTTGATTTTTGCGTTTTTAAAAAAGCACATTCCAAAAATCCGGAATCAAAGGCGACATTTTGCCCCACCATAATGTGGTCTTTGACTTTCACGGACAAAATTTCCATCGCTTGTGGAAGTGTGAGGGCCGATATCCAATTTTGGGGATTATAGTGATTTATCTTCAGCGCTACGGGATCTGCGTTTTCTATGTGTTCCGGTTTTATTTTTAATTCAAATTCTTCTACTACCTTAAGTTCCGGTGTCGTCAAAACACAGCCAATTTCAATAATCTCATTTTCTAGAACATTGGGTCCGGTGGTTTCTATATCAATAAAAGCGAAGTGATGTCTTCTCATTTTAAATATTTTAACTTATTATTTACGTGTTCGGCAAAGTTTTTCGCATAGTGGATGTTGCCTTCTTTGTCGTGTAAATAATAAAGATAGGGGGAATTTTGTGGACGAATACTGGCTATAATCGACGAGAGGCCGGGATTAGCGATAGGATTTGGCGGTAATCCTTTTGTTTTATAAGTATCGGGTACGGCATCCACCTGAAGAGGCATGCCGATTTTCAATCTTTTCCACAAAATTCCGGAAATAAATCCCCGATCAGCTTCGCCCCTGGCCTCTTTCTCTATTATGGAAGCCATAGTTATAATTTCTTTTTCTGTTTTACCAAATGTTAAAAATTCTCCACGTAGGAGCGCAATTTTTTTCTCATAATTATCGCCCATTGATTTCAGCGCATCATCAGCATTTCCCGTGGTAAAGAAAAAATAGGTATCTGGGAAAAGATAGCCTTCTTGGTCTTTGGCTTTCAGTAAAAATTTATCTTTATCAAAGTTGGATAATTTTGATACAAAAGTTTCTGCGATTTCAACAACATTAAACCCTTCCGGGATTGTTACTTTGATCGGTGCTAGATGCCGTTCCCCTTCCGATATTCGTCTAGCTAATTCAAAAACCGGCAATTTATTTTCAAAAAAATAATCAGTCGCTACGATGTGCTTTTCTCCGCCATAAAGTATGGCAAAAGCTTCAAAAGCTATTCTGGAACGGATGAAATGATCTTCTTTTAATTTTAGAGATACGCTACGTAAATTCTCGCCTTGATTTATGTTTAAAATCGTTCCACTTGGAAAATCTCCCGGCGCATTTAGAAACAAAAAATTAAAAAAAATAAAAATTAAAAAAAATCCAAAGATACAATAAATAATTATCTTCTGTGAAAAATTCATATGTTATATAGGTAAATCAGGCGGAGGCGAAGCTTCTTTTGATTCGATACGGGTAAGTGTAGGAACTTTCAATATCTGGCCAGGGAAGTGCCACAATGAAGCCAATTCTTCGGTATTTAAAATAAAAGTCTGGGGATGAGCATAGGCCTTAATTACAGCACCGACAATTAAAACAGTGGGAAAGGGCCAATTCCAAAAATGCTTAGAAAAAATATGGTGCCGAAGCGGAAGATGAAAAAATGCGCGCTCGCGATATTCATTAAGCATTCGATTGGCTAAAAGCATAACTGTTTTTGGAGAAGCTGGGATTATACCACTATAAAAGTCCCCTTGCGCTGAATTAAAACGAAAAAATTCATTACTGTCGGGTTTGGCATATTGACGCAAAATTAAACGAATATTTCTGGAATTATTGGTTCTCTTCCCAACCGGAAATATTTCCTTCTTGGCGACATACACAAGCCTAATACCAGTTTCAAAACCAAGTTTGCTGGTTTTAGCAGCTGCGCCTTCAACGGTTTTCTTTAAAAATTCTGGTGTGCGTATTTCTTTCGCAAAAGTTCCTGCTTCACCTTTTTGAAGACGAGTATAGGGTCTTAACATTTTTTTAAGAACTTCTTTTGATTCTGCAACCCAATCATGTTTACCAAACCAAGTATCTTTGGTGTGATACATTTTTTTTGAGGGAGTAATTATTATTTGCAACCAAGCTTGTTCTCCCTTTTGCAGTGAGCCGAAAAATTCTATAACCGAAGAAATCGGGTCCACTTTATATTCTTCTTTGGGGTCTTCATCTAATCCATAATCAATATAAGTTCTAATCGGAAATGCTTCGGGTTTAATAAGCTTAAATTCACATCCCCAGCCATTCCAAGCGCTCTTTTTAGAAATCTCATCAACGGCTAAAGTGTAGTCCTCCACGACTTTTACTTGCGCTTGGGGATATTGAGCATACATTTGCGTTTCAATCAAACTTTTAATACGAGATGGCGTACGGATGAAGAAATGCACCTGCCCATCAATTGAAACAATTTCAAGAGAGAACCAGAACCACACCGCACCCTGCCAATACTCCTCTTTTCCGCCCTTCTCACTCCAATGATAGAGGGCATTAGTTATGAAAAGCTCCATGGCCTGAGGAGACCGCAGAACATCGCGCGGTGGAATGATTTCAAGTAATACCCAATCAATGCCAGAAATAAAATCCTGTTGCACATAATGAAGCCAGAATTTCCAGGCGACCCAACCTAAAAATATAGTTCCAATCAATGGAAGGATTATGTGAGTAATAAGGTAAGCAAAAAAATCGTACATACTTCTGTATTTTAATATAAAAAAAATCAAAAAGCCAGAAAAGATTCGTCTTTTGGTCAGTATCGATAACCAAACAGAAGTAGAACAACTATAAAAAGGCTTAAGATGACAATAAGTATATAGGGCAAATTCCACCACCAACCCTTGTTATTCCTGGTCATAAAAGAAAAAAACATTTTTAACCCTTCAAGAACAATAAGGGCCGGTAAAATAATGACCATAAATACAACGAAATAAATTGGCATATTTTATTTAATTAAATGTGGTATAAAGCCCGTTTTTGTTTTTCTTGAAATATTTCGGATTCACGAGATTAACCAATATGGTGTTTTTCTTGAAATATCTTTCTTTCATTACTTTCTCTATGACTTCGTCTTTGGAGAGCGGACCGTCCTTTTTCAATATATCTCGAATAACTTCACGGGCAATACCGGGTTTATAGCCCCACTCAGCAAGAGCGTAAAGTCCGCGTCCAACTAAAATAAATCGCGAATCTTTTATAAGTTCATTGTGGCACGTAGCATAGTGAGTTTTGCGATTAAAAGTTTTTGAAATAGCGTCGGCAACCTCTCGAAAATGCATCGGGGAACCGTGCTTGCGCATAATAAGGTAAGCGTAGTCCTTCACTCCGCGGGTATGAATATTCGGCGAGCTTGTCTTCCCCCATTCACCGAGAGGATTCTTGGAGATAGTTTTAGACATACGCAACCATCTTTTAGCTATTTCTTCATTCCTGTATTGTTCAGCCAGCGCCCCCATAGAATCAAAAAACTTTTTAATCATCTCGGTTTCCGGAACAAGATCCTCGTCGTTCAAGCTGGTATAAAGTTTCTTCAGAGAATCATGCACATGCCCAACTATTTCATCATCAACACTCCAGCGCGTATGAAAGTGTTCATCTTCGCGATGTTTTTTGAAAGATTCTCCGAGTGTCAAATAAAAATGGATGTGATTTTGGACTGATTTATCCGCTGAAATATGGGTTAAGAGCTCAAGCTCCCCCACTACTGTACCAAGCGAATGTATCAGTTGCTTCAATTCGTCGAAAACTGCTTGTTCTTTTTTATAAGCTTCTGATTTTTTAATTAAGTTGATAGCCGTCTCTTCAACTTGGCGGACACGCTCTCTGGTAATATTGTATTTCTTGCCTATTTCTTCAAGGGTTTTCCTGCGCGCATCAGCCGTCAAACCAAAACGATTCATAATAACATCGCTTGAGCGGTCTTGCAGGTGAGAAGTAATTCTTTTTGTGACTTGTTTCGGTTTAAACGATATTGTTGACATAATATTTCTGCTGAAAACTAAATTGATTTAATTATTCTTAATTATACACAATATAAATCCGATGTCAAATACTTTCAATTCAAGTCTTTTCAGCTCTGTTCATTTTAATCCGTTGCAGTTCGGTTAAATACTTTTTTCTGAGTCTGACGGATTTTGGAGTTATTTCTAAGTATTCATCATGGTTCATAACTTCGAGCCCGCGTTCTATGGATAAAATAAAGGGTGGATTTAAATAGATGGCTTCATCGGTGCCCGAAGCGCGCATATTGGTAAGCTGTTTGCCTTTGGACGGATTTACCGACATATCGTCGCCCTTTAACACATTGCCAATTACCATTCCTTCATATATTTCAGTGCCGTGTTCTATGTATAGCAGTCCCCGGTTTTGGAGATTACCCAGAGCAAAAGTCACTGCTTTACCAGAAGTCATAGAAACCATAGAACCATATTCTCGCTTTTTTATTTCCCCGGCATATTCTCGGAAACCTGTTACTCGAGAAGACATTATACCCTCGCCTTTTGTATCGATAATAAATTCTCCGCGAAGTCCTAGAAGTCCGCGAGTCGGTATATTAAAAATAATCCTGTTAATGCCTTCTTTCTCCGTCATGTCTTTCATAATTCCACGACGTTTGCCGATTTTCTCTATGATTCCACCGGAAGATGTCACTGGCACATCAATCACTAGTTCTTCGTAGGGCTCTGTTTTTAGGCCATTTTCTTCCTTAATAATAACTTCCGGTTGAGAAACTTGCATTTCGAATCCTTCCCGACGCATATTTTCAAGCAGTATAGCGATATGTAATTCTCCCCTGCCGTAAACTTTAAAAAAGGACGGCCCTAATCTCTCTCCCTGGTCTGGTAAAAAATCGACTTTTAACCCTACATTTATTTCAAGTTCCTTTTCTAATCTTTCTTTAAGCTGTCTTGGGGTCACGAATTTCCCCTCTTGACCGGCAAAAGGAGAATCGTTCACTAAAAAATTAAGCGAAAGCGTCGGTTCGTCAATAGCAATGTGGGGCATCATTTCTACGGTTTCGTCTTCACAAATAGTTTCTCCTATATAAATATCGGGAATGCCAGCTAATAGAACTATATCGCCAGATTCCGCCGAAGAAACTTCTTTTCTTTGTGTTCCTTCAAAGGTAAAAAGTTCCGTAATTTTACCGGCACGAGTACCGTGTTCCCCCTTTACAACAACTTGGCTGGGAGATGCAATGTGTCCTGAATAGATACGCGCTATCGCCATTCTGCCCAGAAAGTTATCATAGGCCAAATTAAAAACTTGTGCTGACATTTTCTGAGTGTCAAGGGGCATCCTTGACAAGTATGTCAAGGATGCCCCTTGACAAAAATCTGCTCTTGGAACTTTTTCTAAAATTAAATCAAGCAATGGGGACAGGTCTTTTGATTCATCACCCAAATATTTAAATGCTTTACCTTCGCGACTAATGGCGTAAATCGTTTCAAAATTTGCTTGTTCTTCATTGGCGCCTAATTCAAAAAACAAACTTAAAACTTCTTCATGAACTCGATGCGGATCGGAGGCAGGCTTGTCTATTTTATTTATGACAACAATTGGTTTCAATCCCAATTCCAGAGACTTTTTTAAGACAAATCTGGTCTGGGGCATCGGACCTTCCGCCGCGTCTACAAGTAGCAATACAGAATCAATTGCGCGTAAAATGCGCTCTACTTCACTGCCAAAATCCGCGTGTCCGGGAGTATCTACAATGTTTATTTTAGTGCCCTTGTAGTTGATAGAAGTATTCTTGGAATAAATCGTAATACCGCGCTCTTTTTCCAGGGCATTTGAATCCATAGATGTTTCCTTGTCTTGCATGGCGCCATTTTGCTTCATTAATGCGTCGGTCAGAGTAGTCTTGCCATGATCTACATGCGCTATTATCGCTATATTTCTAATTTCCATCCCGTTAGAAGTTAATAATAATTAATTTTTATATAATCATACTACCCGCTAGTAAACTTCTAACGGGATCTATAATTTGGTGCGCCGGGTAGGATTCGAACCTACGTAGCCCAAAGGGCGACTGATTTACAGTCAGTTGCGATTGACCACTCCGCCACCGACGCTTGCATACAAAATAACACAAAAATTTTATTTTTGCATCTTTATTTATGATCGATAAGTTTAAACTGAAGAACGGCGGGCGAGATGGATGGAGCTTTTTATTTTATTTGCCCGTCCTCCGGCGTGGCCTTTTTGCTTTTCAATTACCAGGTCGTTATTTTTGACAGAAACGATAATGGTGTCTCCTTTCTTTGCGCCGTTTGAAATGATGTAGGAGGCGACGGGATTTAAAATTTTATTTTGAATCAAGCGGTTTAGCGGTCTCGCCCCATAATGCGGGTTATATCCTTCTTTCGCCAAGTAAAACAAGGCTTCGTCGGAAATTTCAAAATTGATTCCCTTGCCAGTTAACCTGTCTTTCACCACCTGAACTCGCAAGTGAACTATTTCTTTTATCGCACCTTCGGATAAAATATCAAAAACAATAGTTTCATCCAATCTATTTAAGAATTCCGGACGAAAATGATCTTTCAAGGCTTCTAAAACTTTTCCTTTCACCGCATCATAGTCTTGCACATCTTTATTGTTGGAAAAGCCGATAGCTTCCATTTTTTCTACAAATTGCGAGCCAATATTGGAAGTCAGGATAAGTATGGTGTTTTTAAAGTTTACAATTCTGCCCTTGCCGTCAGTAAGCCTTCCTTCATCAATAACCTGCAAAAGCATATTAAAAACTTCCGGATGAGCTTTTTCAATTTCATCAAAAAGCACGACGGCATAGGGACGGTGTCGTACTGCTTCCGTCAGTTGTCCCGCTTCGTCGTAGCCTACATAGCCCGGTGGTGAACCGATAAGCTTTGAAACAGAATGCTTTTCCATATATTCAGACATATCGACGCGAATAAGCGCATGTTCATCATTGAATATAAATGCGCCCAGCGCTTTGGTAAGTTCCGTCTTTCCTACCCCGGTTGGACCCAAAAAGATAAACGAGCCAATCGGTCTGTTCGGATCGCCGATGCCCGCGCGAGAACGACGAATAACATTTGCTACGCGCGAAATCGCTTCGTCTTGGCCAATAATTCTTTTTCGCAATTCTTTTTCCATTCTCTCAAGTTTTAGACGTTCTTCTTCAAGCATCTTGGTAAGCGGTATGCCGGTCCAGCGAGCAACCACCTCGGCAATATCTTCGGCGGTGATTTCTTCTTTCAAAATTCTGCGCGACTTTTGCAATTTTTTCAAACGCAAAAGTTTAACTTCCAGGTCTTTTTTGAGCGCAGGTATTTTACCGTAGCGTATTTCCGCCGCCCGAGAAAGATCTGCGCGCATTTCAGCATTTTCCGCTTCCAGGCGCATTGTTTCAAGGTCTTTTTTAATGGCGCGAATTTCAACCACCGTTCCTTTTTCGTTCTGCCATTTCAGCTCAAGTTCTTTGGTTTTTTCGTACAGATTGCCTATTTCATTGTCTATTTCTTTAATTCTATTTTTGATTTCTTTTATTTTCTGCTTGTCAGATTCAGCGGAAGAGATTTCTTTTTTTAATGCTTCTTTTTCAATTTCTAAACGCATTGTTTTCCTGTTCGCATCTTCCAAAATCGGCGGTTTGTTTTCAAGCATTATCTTGAGCGAGGAAGAAGCTTCATCTATCAGGTCCACTGCTTTATCCGGCAAAAACCTATTGGTAATGTAACGCGCGGAAAGATTAACGGCAGAAACAATGGCATCGTCGGTAATGCGAACACCGTGGAAAAGCTCATATTTTTCTTTTAATCCGCGCAATATGGCAATGGCATCTTCAATATTCGGTTCATCAATATAAACAGGCTGGAAACGGCGCGCCAGAGCCGGGTCCTTTTCAATGTGTTTTTGATATTCCCGCAAAGTGGTTGCTCCTATGGCCCGGAGTTCTCCGCGCGAGAGCGCTGGCTTTAACATATTTGAGGCATCAAGAGTGCCTTCGGCGCCACCGGCTCCGACAATAGTATGAATTTCATCAATGAAAAGAATTATCTTGCCGTCCGCTCTCTCAATTTCTTTCATTATTCCCTTTAATCGCTCTTCAAACTCCCCACGATATTTAGTACCGGCAATGAGTGACCCTAAATCAAGAGATACAAGTTCTTTGTCTTTTAAAGATTCGGGTACATTGCTTTTTACTATTCTTTGGGCCAGTCCTTCCACTACTGCCGTCTTGCCGGTACCGGCTTCCCCTATTAAAATTGGATTATTCTTGGTGCGACGGGAAAGTATCTGCATGATGCGCATTATTTCATTGTCTCTGCCGATGACCGGGTCTAGGTTGTCTTCTTTCGCCAGTTTGGTTAAGTTGCGGGTATATTTTAAAAGCAATTTAAACTTTTTAGGCTCCGACACATCGGTAATATTTTGGCTGCGAAATTCCTCTAATATTTTTATTACTTGATCTTTATTAATCCTAAATCGCGCCAATGTCTCGCGCGCATCCCCTGCCACATCCAGTATGGCGACAAAAAGATGCTCAGTTGAAACAAAATCATCCTTTAAATATTCGGCTAATTTTACCGAACGTTCTATTACTTGCGCAAAATCTGGATTAAGGTAAATCTGATATGACGGCGAAAGAGTGTTGGCCGTTTCCGGCAATTCAATTAATTCCAAAACAGAATCAGTAAGCAGCATTGTATCAACTTCCAATTTATCTAAAATTGAATTAACCATACTCTCTTCCTGTAGAAGAAGCGCAGCCAGTAAATGCAGTGAAGAAACATGGTTCACGCCACGCTCAATCGCAAGCTCATGGGCTTTTTTGATTGCATCTTTGGCTTTAGTTGTAAATTTGTTTAATGGCGGCATATATTTATATGGCGGGAATTTCTAAGGTTTTAAAAACATTATTTATCATATCAACGGGCGCAAAAAATGGATCTTCGGACAAGGCCATGCCTAAAATTTCTCCGTCCAAATTAAGCACTAGCCCGCCTCCGTTTGATCTGGTAACATTTATTTTTATATCTCCATCAAAAATAAAAGAAGATATTGTATTGCCGAAAATTATTACCTTCTGGCCCAATTTCATTTTACTCAAATCTCCAAAGGAAGAAACAGTATAAACCGGTTTGCTTTTTCCATCAATTGGTTCGCCTATCTTAAGAAATGAAAAGCCATCCTTGTAAGAAGCGACAAAAAGCGCTTTAAATTTACCGCTACTGTTTTTTACATAATACGTCAAATTGTAAGGTGCCAACGTGGCATCAGCGACGATAATTCCTTTATTAGAAATCGCGAACCCCCGCCCGGCCGAAACTTCAATGGTATCGCTTTTCTGCTCATCAAAAATTTCTTTGCTAATAGTAAATACAGTGGATTGATTTTTTGCTATGGCATCCACCACTAAATCTTCTTCTTTGACCACCACGGTTTGCACCGTGGTTTTGCCTTCCACCTGCTGAATTTTTTCTACAGTTTGTCGGACTATGCGATTAATCGGCACCGTCACGGACGAAGGCGCCTGTTCCATCAGAGTAACGGTCGTTATGCCGGTTGCGATAGAAGTAACGAAGGAGAGCAACACGGCAAGCAATATTAATTGAGATTTATTAAGTTCTTTAATATCCATCCCTTAATTATACCACTTTTTCAATTTTTTCAAAATCTCTTTCAGGGCTTTAATAGTATAATCAATATCTGCTTTTTTTGTTTGTCTACCCAAAGAAAACCTTAAAGAACCGTCTGTCTCTTTTATTTTGGGATTAATTGCTTTGATAACGTGAGAGGCTTTGCCGTCGTCGGATTTACAAGCGCTTTTGGCTGAAGCCATTATTCCCCGCGCGGAAAGTTCAAGCACTAATAAGTCGCTCGGGATGTTTGGTATGGTGATGTTTATATTATTCGGTAATCTGTTTTTTAAATCTCCGTTAATAGTAAGTATAACTGTTGTCTTTTTTTTCTCCCTACGTACGGCCAAGCCGAATTCCTCGCTCGAAAAAATAGACAACAGTTTTAAAATAAAATAATCACGAAGTTTTGTCAGGCGTAAAACTTCCTTCTTTTTCATTTTTTGAGCCAATTCAAATGCATTGGCAAATTTTATAATTGCCGGCAAATTCTCCGTCCCGGGCCGAAGCCCCCCTTCTTGATCTCCCCCGCCCCACATAGGTAGAAGCGGCGCAGAATTCCTTTTGTAAAGCACCCCAACTCTACCCGCACCTATGATTTTAGAACCCGAAAGAGATAGTAAATCCACGCCCAATTTTTCTACATTTAAATCTAAATAATTTGCCCCCTGCACTGCATCGGTATGAAGTATCGGCAGAAGTGCTTCTTTAGAGTATGGATATTTTTTTGTTAAAAAATTCCTCGGGCTCGCGCCGTCGCGCCCCCAAGCCTCTAAAGAAGCACTTCTGCCTTTCCGGTAATGCCTGATTTCTTTTGCAATTTCTTTGATTGGCTGGATAGTTCCGATTTCATTATTAGCACACATCACTGACACCAGCACGGTATTTTTCTTTATTTCTTTTTTTATTTTTTTCGGATCCACGATTCCGTTTGACTCTACGGACACTATGGAAATTTCCGCCAGTTTTCTCTTCTCAAGCATTTTACAGGTTTCAAGAACAGACGGATGTTCAATGTTGGTTGTAATAATGTGCGGAAGAAGGGTAAGGTTTTTGAACGGTCTGGGGATTTTTTCCGAGGACCTGAAAAAACCTTGCTCCTCTGGAGCATAAACCATCCCTTGAATTGCAAGATTATTGCTCTCAGTGCCACCACTGGTAAAAATTATCTCCCCTACATGCGCGCTCAAAATTTTAGCTACCGTCATACGTGCATTTTCTAAATTGCGTTTTGCTTCCACTCCATATTTATGTATCGAACTTGGATTTGGCAGTATGCTGGCGGCATAGTCTAAATATATTTCTTTATTTTTTTTCGTTGATTTTAGCATAAAAATAGTATATATTGAAAATGTATGAATATAAAGCTTCAAATTGCTTTTTTTGTTTTAATCGGGATAATTGCCCTTTTGGGAATTATTTGGGTGGCAATAACAGAAAAACGTTTAAAAAGGTTTTTTCTCGGTAAAAAGGCCCGAGATCTGGAAGATGCCATAGAAATTTTAGAAGAAAATATGGAAAAACTAAAATATGCGACAGAAAAGGGAGAAAAGGAAATTACAGAAATAAATCAAAAGTTAAAAAAGAGCATCAGGGGTCTTGAAACAATACGCTTCAATCCGTTCCCCGACCAGGGCAGCAACCAGAGCTTCGCGATTGGAATGTTGAATGAAGAAAAAAACGGCGTGGTAATTTCTAGTTTATATTCTCGCGAGCGAATGAGTATTTTTGCTAAGCCGATAAAAAACGGCAAATCCGAATATGAACTCTCGGCCGAAGAGAAAGAAGCTTTAGAGAAAGCGAGAATCAAATAAGTATAAATTTTCTTGTGGGCAATATAGTAGCCTCTCGCTTTGAAAATTTATACTTATTTAATGTTATGAAAATATGGAAAATAAAGAAAAAAACATAATAGAAAGGCCGGCGGTGGTAGTGATAATGGGACATATTGACCATGGCAAATCTACCCTTCTTGACTATATACGAAAAACAAACATTGTTGATGCTGAGGCTGGGGGTATTACCCAGCATATTTCCGCTTATGAGGTCATACACAAAGGTGAAAATGGGAAAGAAAAGAAAATAACTTTTTTAGACACTCCGGGCCATGAAGCTTTCTCGAAAATGCGGGAACGCGGAGCGCATGTGGCTGATATTGCTATTTTAGTTGTTTCCGCTGAAGACGGCGTAAAACCCCAGACAATTGAAGCGTGGAAAACAATCGAGGCTAGTAAAACACCCTGTATTGTGGCAATAAATAAAATAGACAAGCCGGGCGCCAATATTGAAAAAACAAAAAATGAATTGGCAGAAAATGAAATTTATCTTGAAAATTACGGGGGTAAAATTCCGTCTGTAGAAATTTCCGCCAAGGTTGGAACCGGTGTAGATAATTTGTTATCTTTAATTTTAATTTTAGCCGAAGTGGAAAATTTCACCGGAGATAGAAATGAAAATGCCTCTGGTCTAATAATCGAATCAAGTCTTGATGCCCGCAAGGGAATTCAAGCAACTTTAATCATAAAAAACGGCAGCATGAGAAAAGAAATGACGGTGGTTGCGGAAGATGCTATAACTTCCACGCGCAGTATGGAGAACTTTTTGGGCCAGATGATAAATGAAGCAATTTTCTCCTCCCCTATACGCCTAATCGGTTTTAATAAACTGCCAAAAGTCGGAAGCGAATTTAAATCTTTTAATAAAAAAGGAGACGCCGAAGAATATGCGCAAAACTGGCAAAGAGAAAGAGCCGCCAATCTGTTAAAATCAAAACTTGAAAATTCAAAAAAATCCGACATTATGCCACTTGAAGAAGAAAACACAAAAAAAATAATTCCGATTATACTTAAAGCAAATGTTTCCGGGTCTATAGAAGCCATTGAAAAAGAAATAAATAAAATTAAAAATGACAGTGCGGAATTCAGAATTGTGCAAAAGGGCGTAGGGCCTATCTCAGAATCGGATATAAAAACGATTACTGTAGGAGAAAATGCATTAGTCATAGGGTTTAATGTAAAAGCCGACAAGAATGCTATGGAGCTAGCGCTCAAAAGAGATATACCAATCAACTTTTTTGATATCATTTATAAACTCACAGAATGGCTCGCATTTGAAATGGAAAAGAGAAGACCAAGAATAGAAACAGTCGAAACGACCGGCCAAGCTAAAATTTTAAAGGTATTTAGCCATACCAAGGAACGTCAAATTTTAGGTGGCAGAGTTATTGGAGGTCATATTACCCTAGACGGGATTATAAAGATTATAAGAAGAGAGTTTGAGATAGGACGCGGGAAAATTGTAAACTTGGAAAAAAATAAAACAAAAGTAAGAGAAGTAGAAGAGGGTTTAGAATTCGGAATGATGATTGAATCAAAAATAGAAATCGCGGCGGGCGATGTGATTGAGTCATTTTCAATAATGCAGAAATAACTAAGATTTATAAAATCAAACTTTACTACGTTAAGTCATAAGGAGAATGCTCTTGTAAAGTTTATTTTAAAAATCTTTTAGGATTATGACCAACAGAAATGAAAAAGTTACAAATTTCATCAAAGAGCTTGGGGCTCAATTCTTGGGACGTGAAAATAACAGAACCTCGCTCATCACCGTCACGAGGGCGATTGTATCCCCTGACCTGAAACGCGCAACATTATTTATCACAGTATTACCGGACGACAAAGAGCATGATGCGTTGGAATTCGCCAAACGAAAACGCGGGGAATTCCGTGAATTTTTAAAAAAGAATATGCAGATAAAGGTGATTCCTTTTGTTGATATTGCCATTGATCTGGGAGAAAAAAACCGCCAAAAAATTGACGAACTGCTTCGAGAAAAGTAGGATATAATGTACGGCCTAGTCGCCAAGTGGCATGAGCGTAGCGAAGTGAAACATACCAAGAGTCTGCATAGGCCATTAAGAATGTTGGATTTGAAATTGTTTGGCCTAGTCGCCAAGTGGTAAGGCAAGAGTCTGCAAAACTCTTATACGGCGGTCCGATTCCGCCCTAGGCCTCCAGAAATAATCGTTAATTAGGTATACAAACAAGAACATGATATAATCTTTGTATACCATATTTATTCTATGTTTAGAAAAAGAAGTTGGTCTAAAACCCAATTAGAGGATGCAGTTAAAAATTCCAAAAGTTACAGAAATGTAATAAAAATTTTAGGATTAAGGCCAACAGGAGGAAACTATGATCAAGTTAAAAAATACATAAGAGAATATAATTTGTCTACAAAACATTTCACAGGGATGCTATGGAGCAAGGGATTAAAACTTCCTTTTCGTCCCATGATAAATTTAAAAGATATTTTAGTAAAAAATAGTACGTATCAGAGCTTTAAGTTGAAAAAAAGACTTTTTTTGGTTAAACTAAAAGAGCCCAAGTGTAAAGAATGTGGTTGGGCTAAAATGT